>JBIIZX010000519.1:0-2673 GCA_044346055.1 Burkholderiaceae bacterium
GGCGATCCTCGGTTGTCTGCAGGCCTCGTTCTCCTCTGACAACGCGCGTAAGCACGTGGCCGCTGACCTCATACTGGTGAAATATCCGGGCTAGTGCAGACCGCGAAGCCGGTCTGATCGAGACTAGTTTCGTTTCTGGCAGCGATAGTGGCGATGACCTCGCACGTCATTGCTACCGGGCAGGTGACGTGGCAGCCCACGCCCGAATTTGCAGCAGGTCTCACAGGATCTGACGCAGAGCGCAATGCCGTTGCAAGTGACCGCCAAGCGGATTGGCCCAGCGTACTTGCCCTGCGAGCCCTGGGGCTCGCGTCACGGCAGACGAAAAGTTGCACGTGAGCCAAAACGAAACCAGCAGAAGTGCGTCCCGCAATCGCGGGCAACTTTGGCGTGGCCAAAATGGATGTTGCGCGCGGCGCAGGCAGTCGGCACTGTCTTCCCGATGCGCCCAGATCAACCACAACGACGGAGACCCGCCGCATGAAGACTCATCGCCCCACCATCCTTGCGACCCGCGCTGCCGCGCTGGCCGTTGCACTCACCGCCGTCCTTGCGGCCTGCGCGCAGATGAGTGCGCCCTCCGCGCCGGCTGCCACCGCACCAGTCAAGGCAACGCAGAGCACGCCAGTGCTCGCCGGCGGCTACAAGAAGGTGCCCGCGCCTGCGGGTGCGGCCGTGTACTTCGTCAACCTGAAAAATGGCGATGCGGTGACCAGCCCCGTGCGGGTGCAGTTCGGTCTGCGCGGCATGGGTGTGGCACCGGCCGGCATCGAGCGCGAGAACACGGGTCACCATCATCTGTTGGTCAATGTCGATTCCCTCGACGTCAACGCGCCGCTGCCCACCAATGACAACTACCGGCACTTTGGCGGCGGGCAGACCGAAACGAGCATCGAGCTGAAGCCCGGCACCTATACCTTGCAGCTGTTGCTGGCCGACCAGAATCACATCCCGCACCAGCCGCCGGTGCTGAGCGAACGCATCACGATCACGGTCAAGTAAATGCGCGACGCACGCCACTGCCAATGCGAGCCTCCGAGCCAGCGCGGCCAGGCGGATCAAGCGCGCCGCCGCTCGGCTTGAGGCGCCGCGCCCCTGTCGGCTACAATCCCCACCTCTTTTCGGGGGCGTAGCTCAGCTGGGAGAGCGTCGCGTTCGCAATGCGAAGGTCGAGGGTTCGATCCCCTTCGTCTCCACCAAGGTTCTGACTGCCAAGGTTTTGGCTACATAAGGCCCGCCAATCATCGATTGCGCGGGCCTTTGCTTTTCTCGGCAAGCCCGGCACGCCTTGGTCGGCTCGCAAGCAGCCGCCGTAAACTGCCTCGAAACTACTCCACCGGCGGTGTCCTGAGGTGTCGTGATCAACTCCCGTTTGCAGCAGCCCGCACGTCATCCAGCCTATTCAACCGAGTTCTGCGAGCGCGAATACAACGCGCGCGCTGCCATTGCCGACCACGCGCAAATCTTTGCGCGCTGGGCCGAGCAAGGCGCGCTGACGCGGCGCCTGAAAGCTTGCCTGCTCGACCTGCCCTATGGCGAGACGAGCAGCGAAAAACTCGATCTATTTCCCACCCGGCACGAGGCCGCGCCGCTGCTGGTATTCATCCACGGCGGCTACTGGCGTTCGCTCGACAAGTCCGACTTTTCCTGGCTGGCGCCACCTTTCGTGCGCGAGGGCATTGCCGTGGCCACGCTCAACTACGCTCTGGCGCCGCACACGCCGATGGAAGAGATGGTGTTGCAGACCTTGCGCGCGCTGGCCTGGCTGTATCGCAACGCCGACCGCTTTGGCTTTGACCCCGAACGGATCATCGTCGCCGGCCACTCGGCCGGCGGCCATCTGACCGCGATGGCGATGGCCGCGCTGTGGCCGACCTTTGGCGCCGATCTGCCGGCCAATCTGGTGAAAGGCGGCTTTGCGGTGAGCGGGCTCTACGACCTCGAGCCGCTGCTTTACGCGCCCTTCGTCAACACGGACCTGAAGCTTGACCGGGCGCGCGCGGCCGTGTTGTCGCCGGCGCTGCTGCCGGCGGCCACCACCGCGCCGCTGTACCTTGCGGTGGGTGGGCTGGAGTCGGGCGAGTTCAAGCGGCAGACGCGGCTGCTGGCGCAACGCTGGCCCGCCAATGTGCGGCGCGAGGTGCCGGCACCGCAGGCCAATCACCTCACCGTGATGGACGAGTTTGCGCAGCCGGGCACGGCGCTGTTCGACGCCGCCCTTGCACTGGTGCGCGGGCATTGATGGCGGCACTGACGATCATCAAGCGGCCCTGCCTCCATTGGCCGCATGTGCCTCGCTTATCGGCGCTTTGCACGCCAACATCACTCTCATGTTTGCGCGATCATCACTGCCCTGGGCAGCGGTCATCTGCGCCTACAGTGCGGGCCGTCCTGATTCATTCCTGCAACTTCGTTGGAGCCTGACGATGAACGCCGTGAACTTCTTGAACGCAATGCGCGCGAACAACGCGAAGACCGCAAGCAACGGCCTGTGGAGCGCCATGGCGGCCGCTGTCGTTGTCTCTGGCGCAGCAAGCACGACCGCGCAGGCGGCAGACCTGAACACGATCAACCGGCTGTCGCAGGGCGAGCTGCGCCTGCTCTCTGAAGACCTGGCAGCGACCCTGTCGTTCAAGCCGCTCATCCCTTCGGAGGCCATGGGCACGACTGGCT
>JBIIZX010000323.1:0-4586 GCA_044346055.1 Burkholderiaceae bacterium
TACGTCTCGGGCGAGGAGTCCGCCGCGCAGGTGGCCTTGCGCGCGCGCCGGCTTGGCGTGGACGCCAAGGCGGTGCGGCTGTTGGCGGAAATCAGCCTGGAGCGCATCGTCGCCACGCTCGCCGCCGAGGCGCCCGAGGTGGCGGTAATCGACTCCATTCAGACGCTGTACTCGGGCGAGTTGCAATCCGCTCCCGGCTCGGTGGCGCAGGTGCGCGAGTGCGCGGCCCAGCTCACCCGCGTGGCCAAGCAGTCGGGCGTGAGCCTGGTTTTCGTCGGCCACGTGACCAAGGAAGGCACGCTCGCCGGGCCGCGCGTGCTCGAGCACATGGTCGACACGGTGCTGTACTTCGAAGGCGACACGCACTCGTCGTTCCGCCTGGTGCGCGCCTTCAAGAACCGCTTTGGCGCCGTCAACGAGCTGGGCGTCTTCGCCATGACCGACAAGGGCTTGCGCGGCGTGGCCAATCCGTCCGCGCTATTCCTGTCCCAGCATGACGCGCAAGTGGCCGGTTCCTGTGTGCTGGTGACGCAGGAGGGCACGCGGCCGCTGCTGGTCGAGATCCAGGCGCTGGTCGACGCCGCGCATGTGCCCAATCCAAGGCGCCTGAGCGTTGGTCTGGAGCAGCAGCGGCTCGCAATGCTGCTGGCGGTCCTGCACCGCCATGCCGGCGTGGCGACCTTCGATCAGGACGTGTTCATCAACGCAGTGGGTGGCGTGCGCATCAGCGAGCCCGCGGCCGATCTTGCCGTGCTGCTGGCGATCGTCTCGTCAATGCGCAACCGGCCACTGCCACGCGGTCTGGTCGCTTTCGGCGAAGTGGGCCTAGCCGGCGAAGTGCGTCCCGCCCCGCGCGGGCAGGAACGGCTGCGCGAGGCTGCCAAGCTCGGCTTCTCACTCGCAGTGATCCCCAAGGCCAACGCGCCACGCCAGCCGATCGAAGGCCTGGAGATCATCGCGGTCGATCGGCTGGAGCATGCCTTGGAGCGCATCAAGGGGCGGTAGGGCAGGGCGAATCCTGTGCTGCTCTCGATCGGTGTGCCGCTTCAGCTAGCCAGCAATGAGCGCACTAGCCGCCGCCACCCCGCTGCGCACTGACCCTTCAATGGTCGACGGATACGCGCTGTCGGCTGCGTCGCCGGCGAGCAGCAAGCCGGGCAGCAGCCGCATCGAGGGGCGCTGGAGGTTGGGCGCCGGGACAATGGTGGCGCGCTTGTCGACAATGGTGGCGCTGGCTATCGGTGCGGGCAGGCCGAGGGCGGCGGAGAGCTGCTGCGCGACCGCGGCCTGAAGCGCCGCATGCGGCAGGTCCATGTGCGGGCCCGCCGCGCTGATCACGACGCTGAGCACGCCAGCACAACGCGCATCAAGGGCGCCACGGTCAAACACCCACTGGCCATAGGCGCCGCGGGCAGCGTCGTCACGCAGCGCATACGCAGGATGCGGAAGCGAGACGGACGCGTAGCGCAGATAGACGGTGGCGATCGGCGCCATCTCCATCGCTTGCAGCTGCGCAGCGGCTGCGCCAGCGCGTTCGCCGAGCGGCGCGAGGAGCGCGGCGGCGCGTGGCGGCGGCAGGGCCAGCACGACGGCGTCTGCCTCAAGCGCCTCGAGCTCGTTGCCACGCGTGACGACGCGCCAGCCGCTGCCGGTTGGCTGCACGCTGTCCACGGGCGTACGCAGCCGTAGCGCACCGCCGTTGCGTTCAAAGTGTCGTTGCGCGGCGTTCGGGAAGAGCTGCGACAGATCGCCGCGCGGCAGCAGCAGTTCGCTCGCGCTGGCCGCGCCCCCCAGGCTGTCGCGCAGGACAGTCAGGAAGACGCGCGCCGAGGCGATCTCCAGCGGCACATTGAGCGCCGCAATGCACAGGGGCTGCCAGACACTCTGGATCAGCACGGCAGGATGACCGCGCAGCAGATCGGCAGCAGGGCGGTCCTGGCCCACGTTCCAGTCTTGGCGCTTGAAGCGCTCGATCAGCATCACCATCGCCAGCCGTTCGCGCCAGGACAGCCCCTGCGCGCGCAGCAGTGCCAGCGCCAGATGCCAGGGTGCGGGCGCACTCGCGGCCACCAGCGCAAAGCCATCGGGGTAGCGCAATGCAAATGGCAGGCGTAGGAATGCGGCGCCCGGCTCGACCCCGACGGCTTGCATCAGCCGCAGCGTGTGCGTGTAGGCGCCGATCAGCAGATGCTGGCCGTTGTCCAGCGGGAAGTCGCGGTCACCAAGCGTCACGCTCACACCGCGCGCGCGACCACCGGCTTGTGGTGCCGCCTCGAGCAGCGTGACGCGGCACTGGTGCGATGCCAGCTCGACCGCGCAGGCCAGCCCCGACCAGCCGGCACCGACGATGGCAACGTGCCGCACTAGGGCCTGTTAACGCTTGGCTCGCGCATGCGCCGGCACTTGGCGGCCCGTGCAGCTAGGCGCCTCATTGGACACATGAGCGAGACCATTGGCCGGGGCGCAACGACGCTGCGCGCGCCGCCAAGTGCCGGCCCGGAGGGTGATCCTCGCGGTTGTCAAAATGCGCGCTCGCACTCGTCGTTGCGCTGCCTTGACAGGGAGGCGCCCTGCCTGCGGCAGCGCGCCTAGATTGCGAACGTTCTGGAGGTCACGCATGTGCGATCCAAGCGTTAACAGGCCCTAGCTCAGGCGCGCGCCAGCCGCGCCGGCGGACCAAAGGTCCAGGTGCGCCAGGCGATGGCGAGCTTGCGCAGCGGCGTGAGCGAAATCCGCTGGTGCAACACCTTGAAGTTTTCGCGCTCGATCTCGTCGAGCAGGCTCATGTAGATCGCACCCATGATGAGCCCGGCCCGCTGCGACTTGCGGTCGGCCTCGGGCAGCGCCTGCATGGCGGCGCGATAGGCCACGCGCGCCCGCTGGGCCTGCTGGGCCATGAGCGCCTCAAAGCCCTCCACGTAACGGCAGGCCAGGATGTCGGTCACCTTGACCTGGTGCACCTGCAGGTCCTCGATCGGCAAGTAGACGCGACCGCGGCGCGAGTCTTCGCCGACGTCGCGCACGATGTTGGTGAGCTGCAGCGCCAGGCCCAGCTGGCGCGCGTATTCAAGGGTGCGTTCTTCGGTCGCGCCAAAGATGCCGGCGGCCATCTCGCCCACGACACCGGCGACCAGATGGCAGTAGCGCGACAGGGCGGCAAAGTCGAGGTAGCGCGACTGGGTGAGGTCCATCTGCATGCCCTCGATCACCTGCAGCAGGCGCTGCTGCGTGATGCCGTAGTCCTGCAGGTGCGGCTGCAGCGCGCGCGTCACGGGGTGCTGCGGCGTGCCGGCAAAGAGTTGGAGCACTTCGCCGGTCCACCAGCCGAGCTTGGCCTGTGCCACGGCGGGATCTCTGATTTCGTCGACCACGTCGTCGACTTCGCGGCAGTAGGCGTACAGCGCCGTGATCGCGCGCCGGCGCGGCGGGGGCAGGAACAGGAAGCTGTAATAGAAGCTGGACCCGGACGCCGCCGCCTTTTGCTGGCAATACTCATCCGGAGTCATCGTCGTTCTTGCATTTACATGCGGATCGCGCGGGCGGTCATCAACGCCCAGTCTGTCTTGCCCAGGGTGGGCCGCTGGTGGAACACGTCGCCGGCCACGGCGTCGATGCGCTCGGCGATGCGCAGGCCGCCTTGCACGACCAAGCGCAACTCCCACCCGACGCGCCCGGCCATGGCCCGGGCCAGCGGGGCGCCGGACTCTAGCATCGCGCGGGCGCGCCCCGTCTGTGCGGTAATGAGGCGCGTCCACGCCGGCGTGAGGCGTTGCGCGGCAATGTCCGCCTCCTGCACGCCATGCGCTTGCAACTCGCATTGCGGCAGGTAAACGCGGTCCTTGGCCCAGTCAATGGCCACGTCCTGCCAGAAGTTGATGAGCTGCAGCGCGGTGCAGATGGCATCCGACTGCGCCAGTAGCTGCGGCTCCTCGCGCTTGAACAGCGCCAGCAGCAGCCGGCCGATCGGGTTGGCCGAACGGCGGCAGTAGTCGAGCAGGGTTGGGTAGTCGGAGTACCGCTGCACGGTCACATCCTGCTCGAAGGCGGACAGCAGATCGCGCAGCAGGTCCATGGGCAGCTGGTGGGCGCCGATGGCGGCGGCCAGATCGGGCCAGTCGTTCGGCTCGTTGCGCTCGATGCGCTCGAGCTGCACGCGCAGCGCGCCAAGGGCCGCGAGCCGCACGGCGGGCGCCGCATCGCCTTCGTCAGCCAGGTCGTCGGCAGTGCGCGCAAAGCGGTAGATCGCCTGCACTGGTGGCCGCAGCGCCGCCGGCAGCAGCAGCGAGGCCACGGGGAAATTCTCGTAATGGTCGACACCCATGCGCTTGAAGCTAGCACGCAGCGGCGGCCGTCTCGCTTTTTTGCCGCCGCTGCCCGCAAGGCCTCGCGCGGGGACGACTGATGACTGATCACTGATCCCGGATCACCGATCACCGATCAGCCGGCCCCACGCGGATCGCCCGCCCGTCATCCATTAGAATCGCCGCGGCTCGGTGGTGCTCGCACCCGTCTTTGCGCCCCAACTCTGCCTGCTGAGTTTCAAGGTGGGCCAGGTCCGAGTGCTGCGAAGGTGGCGAAATTGGTAG
>JBIIZX010000324.1:0-4573 GCA_044346055.1 Burkholderiaceae bacterium
GAGGGGGCACGTGCGCCCCGCGGCTGACACCCAGACTCAGCAGCGCATCAATGCACCGGTTACACCATCAGAACCGCCCAAATGGCACGGTCACTTGCTCCACCAGGCCCATACAACAGTGACTGGTGAAACATCCGGGCTAGGCCCTTGCAGGTCCCGTGACCGTCCCCGGGACGCCTCGTTCTCAGCGGCCAAGCGCATAGGCCGCCCAGCCGCGCACTCCAGCCGCCATGCCAGCGACGCCGGAGCGAGGGTTGATCCCCATTCGTACGCCCCGCCCGTTGATTTGACCCGCCTTGGAGCGGCCCCGTAGAATCTCACGGCTTTACGACAAACGAAGCAAGCGCGGGCCGTTCCCGTCAGGATCCGGAAAATGGTTGCGGCGGGGAGAGTTGCCGCGGTCGGTTGCCACAGCGTCAACGGCGTGTCAACGGCGCCCGGAAGCATGATCATGTTCCGGATCGTCATCCTGCAAATCCTCGCCACCCTGGTCGTTGCCGCAGCCGCGTGGCTGCTCGGCGGCGCGATGGGTGCAAGTGCCTCGAGTGCGGCGCTGTCGGCGCTGCTGGGTGGGGCGGCCTGCTTCGTGCCGAACGGCTTCTTCGCCCTGCGCCTGACGCTCGCTGCCAGGCGCGTGCAGGGGGCAGATGCCGGGACGTTTTTCGTAGGCGAGTTCGTCAAGCTGGGTTCGACCATCGCGCTCCTGGCGCTGATTGCCTGGGCCTACAAGGATGTGGTTTGGCTGGCGGTGATCATTGCGATCATCGCCGCACTAAAGAGCTACATGGTTGAGTTGCTGTTGCGCTGGTAGGCCGGCTGGTGATTTCGCTGGCCGTCCGGCCCGGGCAGCAGACAAACAAGAGAAACAACTCGTCGAGTTAGCAAGATGGCCACCGCCGAAGCCCCGACCGCCACCGAGTACATCGTCCATCACCTGACGCATCTGTCCTCGGCCAAGCAGAAGTTCATTGTCGATTTTTCCGTCTTCAACCTCGACACCATTTTCTTCTCGGTGCTGATGCTGGCGTGCACGCTGTTCGTGCTGCGCGCCGCCGCCAAGCGCGCCACCGCCGGCGTGCCCACCAAGTTCCAGGCCGCCATTGAGCTGCTGGTGGAAATGGTCGAGGAGCAGAGCAAGTCGATCGTGCATGGCGACCGCAGCTTCATCGCGCCGCTGGCACTGACCGTGTTCGTGTGGATCGTGTTCATGAATGCGATCGACTTGATCCCGGTGGATCTGTTCCCGTGGATCGCCCACAACGTCTTCCACCTCGAATACCTGCGGCCGCTGCCCACCGCGGACCTTAACGGCACCCTCGGCATGTCCCTCGGCGTGCTCATCCTGATGATCTACTACGGCATCAAGATCAAGGGCTTGGGCGGCTGGGTGCACGAGCTCTTTGCCGCGCCCTTTGGCGACAAGTGGTACCTGTATCCGGCCAACTTCGGCCTGAACCTGATCGAGTACCTTGCCAAGATGGTCTCGCTCGGCATGCGACTGTTTGGAAACATGTACGCCGGCGAGCTGCTGTTCTTCCTGATCGCGCTGATGGGCGGAATGTTTGGCGCTGGCATGAGCGTCGGCGCAAGTTTCGGTTGGGCCGTTGTGCTCGCCGTTTACATGTTCGGGGCGCTGACTCTCTTTGCCGCTGGTCGTTCTGCGCTCGCCATGCTTGTGGTCGTCGGCGGCCTTCTTCTCTTCTACTTTGTGCAGCCGGCAATGTTCATGGCAATTGGCCATGGCCTTGCGGGCACGGCTTGGCTGCTCTTCCACATCCTGATCGTCCTGTTGCAGGCGTTCATCTTCATGATGCTGACGATGGTCTACATCGGCCAGGCGCATGAGGGTCACTGATTTCGCACTTTTCTCACCTTTTCCAATCAAGGAGCTTTAGCAAATGACCAACGTCGCATTCGTGGCCCTGGCCTGCGGTCTGATCATCGGCCTCGGTGCCATCGGCGCCTGCATCGGCATCGGCATCATGGGCGGCAAGTACATCGAGGCCGCCGCCCGCCAGCCCGAACTGATGAACACCCTGCAGACCAAGATGTTCCTGCTGGCCGGCCTGATCGACGCCGCCTTCCTGATCGGCGTCGGCATCGCCATGATGTTCGCGTTCGCCAACCCGTTCGCTGGTTAATCAGCCTCCGATCCATCTGCTGACGGGACGGGCCGGCGAGAAGTCGGGCCGTGCATAACCCATGAACATCAACGCGACGCTGTTCGTTCAGCTGGTCGTGTTCTTCATCGGCGCCTGGGTGACGATGAAGTACATCTGGCCACCGCTGATCAAGTCGCTCGAAGAGCGGCAGAAAAAGATCGCCGACGGGCTGGCTGCCGCCGAGCGCGGCAACCGCTCGCTCGACGAGGCGCAACGCCATATTGCCAAGCTCGAGGCCGATGCGCGCGCCTCCGGTGCCGCCCGCGCCGCCGAGGCCGAGAAGCAGGGTGCGGCGATCGTCGAGGCCGCCAAGAAGGACGCCGAGGCCGAGCGTGCGCGCATCCTGGCGCAGGCCAAGGTCGACGCCGAGCAGGAAATGGCGCGCGCGAAGAACTCGCTGCGCGACCAGGTGGCGGTGCTTGCAATCGCTGGTGCAGAACAGATCCTCAAGCGTGAAGTCAACGCGCAGGTGCATGCGGATCTGCTGAACCAGCTCAAAGCCAAGCTGTAAGGGGCTGCCAATGGCCGAACTGTCGACCATCGCGCGCCCGTATGCCGAGGCGCTGTTCCAGGCTGCCATGGGCAAGGGCGAGCTGCAGGCGTGGATCGCGCCGCTGGATGAACTCGCTGATCTTCTGCGTCACCCCAAGGTGAGCGAGGTCGTCAGTGATCCGAAACTCGGCGCCGATGCCGTGGTCAACCTGCTGGTAGGCATGGTGTCTTCGCCGCTGCCGGCCGATGGCAGGAACCTACTGGCAACCTTGATCGACAACGATCGCCTGGCCGTGCTGCCCGAAGTTGCCACGCAGTTTCGCAGCCTGAAGAACGCGGCAGATGGCGTGGCCGATTGCACGATCGAAAGCGCTTTTCCGATGGCCGAGGCCGAAGTGGTGGGCCTGGTGCAGGCGCTGTCGAAGAAGTTTAGCCTCAAGCTCAAGCCGACGGTCCATGTCGATCCCAGCCTGATTGGTGGCGTCCGCGTGACCGTGGGCGATCACGTGCTCGATACCTCGGTCAAGACGCGCCTGGCACAGATGCAGGCCGCCTTGACCGCCGCATAACTAGCAAAGATTCAATTTTCCGGAGTTGCACATGCAACTGAATCCTTCCGAAATCAGCGAACTGCTGAAGAGCCGCATCCAGGGCCTGGGCGTCTCGGCTGAGATCCGCACGCAGGGCACGGTCGTGTCCGTGACCGACGGCATCTGCCGCGTGCACGGGCTGTCGGATGCCATGCAAGGCGAGATGCTCGAGTTTCCCGGCAACACCTTTGGCCTCGCACTGAATCTGGAGCGCGACTCGGTCGGCTCGGTGGTGCTGGGCGCCTATGAGCACATCAAGGAAGGCGACACGGTCAAGGCGACCGGCCGCATTCTCGACGTGCCCGTGGGTCCGGAGCTGATCGGCCGCGTGGTCAACTCGCTCGGCCAGCCGATCGACGGCAAAGGCCCGATCAACGCCAAGATGACCGATGTGATCGAGAAGGTCGCACCCGGCGTCATGTGGCGCAAGTCAGTGTCGCAGCCGGTGCAGACGGGACTGAAGGCAATCGACGCCATGGTGCCGGTGGGCCGCGGCCAGCGCGAGCTCATAATCGGCGACCGCCAGACCGGCAAGACCGCGGTGGCCGTCGACACCATCATCAATTCCAAGGGCAAGGACCTGATCTGCGTGTATGTCGCGATCGGGCAAAAAGCCTCGACCGTCGCCAACGTGGTGCGCAAGCTCGAAGAAGCCGGCGCCATGGCCTACACGATCATCGTGGCGGCCACCGCGTCCGAGTCGGCCGCCATGCAGTACATCGCGCCGTACTCGGGCTGTACCATGGGCGAGTACTTCCGTGATCGCGGCCAAGACGCGCTCATCATCTATGACGACCTGACCAAGCAGGCCTGGGCCTATCGCCAGGTGTCGCTGCTGCTGCGCCGCCCGCCGGGCCGCGAGGCCTACCCTGGCGACGTGTTCTACCTGCACAGCCGCCTGCTAGAGCGCGCCGCGCGCGTGAACGAAGAGTGGGTCGAGCGCTTTACCAACGGCGCCGTCAAGGGCAAGACGGGTTCTCTGACGGCGCTGCCGATCATCGAGACCCAGGCCGGGGACGTGACCGCCTTCGTGCCGACCAACGTGATCTCGATCACCGACGGCCAGATCTTCCTCGAGACCGATCTGTTCAACGCCGGCATCCGCCCCGCCATCAACGCCGGCATCTCGGTGTCGCGCGTCGGCGGTGCAGCGCAGACCAAGGTCATCAAGAAGCTTGGTGGTGGCGTGCGCCTGGCGCTGGCCCAGTATCGCGAGCTGGCGGCCTTTGCGCAGTTTGCTTCCGATCTGGATGACGCCACCCGCAAGCAGCTCGAGCGCGGCCGCATGGTCACCGAGCTGATGAAGCAGCCGCAGTACCAGCCGCTGCA
>JBIIZX010000325.1:0-4572 GCA_044346055.1 Burkholderiaceae bacterium
GAGGCGATCCACAAGAAGTTCGGCTCGTATGCGGCGTTCAAGGAAGCGTTTTCCAAGAGTGCGGCAACCAATTTCGGTTCCGGCTGGACGTGGCTTGTGAAAAAGGCCGACGGCAGTGTCGACATCATCAACACCAGCAACGCCGCCACGCCGCTGACCACTGCCGACAAGCCGCTCCTGACGCTCGACGTTTGGGAGCACGCCTATTACGTCGACTTCCGCAACGCCCGCCCCAAGTTCATCGAGACGTTTCTCAACAATCTCGTGAACTGGGATTTTGCTGCTCGCAATTACGCATGATTCACTTCGCGTGTACGCGATCGGCTTGCGCCGATCGCACGTGCACCCGAAGTGATTCAAGTCAGAGGGGTTCCGCTCCGGAGCGGCCGCGCGCTGCACCCCTCCAGCCGGCTCGGGATCCGCTGCGCGGCTCCCTCCAAAAGTGTCACTTCGCGTGGACTTGGTAGCGCGTGCGTTATGCGCGTTGTTCGCGGCCCTCGGAGCGAACCGCGACGCGGTTCGCGAGTGCAATTGAATGGGCGCGGCGCGTGGCCGTTCCAGAGCGAAGCCCATCTGAATTCACCGCTCTTGGTGCACGTGCGACGGCGCAGCCGTCGCGTACACGCAAACTGCTGCCTAACGGATTCCCCCGATCTTCGTCCCCGCCTTGATGCCGCGCTGGGTGAACCAGCCTTGCGACATCTCCAGCGCGAAGGCGACGGGCTTTTTGGAGCAGTGCTGGCTCGTCTCGTCCAGCGGCTTCATGTCCTCGATGTTGACGATGGTGCCGTCGTCGTCGATGAAGGCCACGGACAGCGGGATCAGGGTGTTGCGCATCCACATGCACTGCACGCCTTTGCCCTCGAAGACGAACAACATGCCTCCATTGGGTGCGAGCTTCTCGCGGAACATCAGCCCGCGCGTGCGGCTTGGGTTGTCCTGGGCCACTTCGGCCGTGATCACGTGGATGCCCGCAGTCAGTCGCGTGGTCGGCAGCGGTGCTTGCGGTTGGGCGTGCACGAGGCTGGATGCGCCAAGCAGCAGGGCGAGGGCGAACAGGCGGACCTGGACTTTGCAGTTTCCAATAAATCGGTCGAGCGATCCAAGTGATCCGAGTGCTCCGACGGATTCGATTGGTGCGACACGTCCGAGTCGGGCTGGCAGCGAGCGGACAGGCAAGGCAAGGCGCAGCATGGCGTGATCCATCAGGGTGCGGGCGTGCAGCAACGCTGCGTGGTGCCCAGCCTGGATCGTAGCTAATGTCGCAGCGGCCCCGCGGTGATGCAGTGGCGGTGCGTCGCCGCGGCGCGCGTCAAGCAACCGCTTGACGAGCAGGAGGCGCTTCGCGCTCAGCGCGGCGGCGCCGATGCCCCGCTGCTGCCGCTTCGGAAGCTGCGCCGATCGCATCGCTCGCGGTCGGTCTGGTCGTCACGGCGCAGGGCGCTGCGCACGGGCGGCGCCGCCTCGAACTGCGGTGCGGCCGGTGCCTCTGCGCTTGCGGGTCCGCCGGTTGCGCGGGGTCGAAGCTTGAAGGCGGGCTGGTGCCAGGGCGCGCGATGCCAGGCGCGGTGACGACCGGCGCTCCGGCGCTGCTGCTGGAGGAGGTTGGGTTGAACGGGCTGGCGGCGGACGGCGCCACCGGCGATTGCATCGGTGCCCCCGCCCAGGACAGTTGCGAGCCCCGGGTTGGCGTGCCCGCTGTTCCGGAGCCTGTGGACTGGGCCAAGGCGGGCGAGGCGTTGAAGGTGGCGGCGGGAGCGATCAGGCCAATGGCGTGGGTTGCGCGACGAGCGAGCATGGGTAGGCGTCTGATCCGAAATGGGGGTTGGACTGGCCCGTCATCAAGCGCCATGCCATAGGCAGTCGCGAGGCGCAGACGAGCCGCAGACGGGCCACAAACAGGCCAAGTTCAATCCCGGATGCCTGCATTTGCGCAGCCACCGTGCGCGCTCTTGAGATGGCACAAGAGACGGCAGCAAGAAGCGAAAAAGGGGCAGCTCGCGCTGCCCCTTGTTGCTGCCGGTTCTCCGACAGGAACTTGTCAGTCTCGCGTCTTACTTCTGCTCGGCAGGCTTCTTGGCCTTGGTTTTCTTCGGCAATTTCTTGGTCTCTTTCTTCTCTGTCTTGGCGGCGCGCGCGTCCTTGGTCACGGGTGCGGTCGCCGGTGCCTGGGCAAAGGCGACGGCGGCGAACAGCGTTGCGACCAGCGCGACGAGCAGCTTCTTCATGGTTCGAACTCCCTTGTTCGATTAAGTGGCGCCCTGGTTTGCGCCCAAGGGGCGGACGAACGTTCGTCGCCAGCACCAACGCCGCCCCATGCGGGGAGGTTGGCCGCGGCAGGGTCGTGGTGAGGCAGTTAAACTGGAGACATGGCTTCGTTCAGCCTGGCGTCAGCATGTGGTGAGGGACCGGTAGCTGGCGTCCATCAGAGACAAAACAACACTCGCAACAGTCGGGAACACGCATGTACCAGCACATCAAGGTGCCCGCCACGGGCCAGAAGATCACGGTCAACCAGGATTTCTCGCTCAACGTCCCGGATAACCCCATCATCCCCGTGATGGAGGGCGACGGCACCGGCGTCGACATCACGCCGGTCATGATGAAAGTGGTCGATGCCGCGGTGGCCAAGGCCTACGGCGGCAAGAAGAAGATCGTGTGGATGGAGATTTTCGCCGGCGAAAAGTCGACGAGGATCTATGGCCCCGATGTGTGGCTGCCCGAGGAGACGCTGCACGCGCTGCGGGACTTCGTGGTCTCGATCAAGGGGCCGCTGACCACCCCCGTGGGCGGTGGCATCCGCTCGATCAACGTGGCGCTGCGCCAGGAACTCGACCTGTATGTGTGCCTGCGGCCAGTGCGCTACTTCAAGGGCGTGCCCAGCCCCGTGCGTGAGCCCGAGAAGACCGACATGGTGATTTTCCGCGAGAATTCGGAAGACATTTACGCCGGCATCGAGTACGAGGCCGAAAGCGACAAGGCCAAGAAGCTCATCAAGTTCCTGCAGGACGAGATGGGCGTGAAGAAGATCCGTTTTCCGGCGACCTCGGGCATCGGCATCAAGCCGGTGTCACGCGAGGGCACCGAGCGCCTGGTGCGCAAGGCGATCCAGTACGCCGTTGATAACAAGCGCAAGTCGCTGACCCTGGTGCATAAGGGCAACATCATGAAGTACACCGAGGGCGCCTTCGCAAAATGGGGCTACGCCCTGGCGCAGAAGGAATTTGGCGCCGAGTTGCTCGATGGCGGCCCGTGGATGCGGATCAAGGCCAAGCACGGTGACATCGTCGTCAAGGACGTGATTGCCGATGCGTTCCTGCAGCAGATCCTGCTGCGTCCGGCCGAGTACGACGTGATCGCCACCATGAACCTCAACGGTGACTACATCTCCGATGCGCTCGCGGCGCAGGTCGGCGGCATTGGTATCGCCCCGGGCGCCAATTTGTCGGACTCGGTGGCGATGTTCGAGGCCACCCATGGCACCGCACCGAAGTACGCGGGCAAGGACTACGTGAATCCTGGCTCGGAGATTCTGTCGGCCGAGATGATGCTGCGGCACATGGGCTGGACCGAGGCCGCGGATCTCATCGTGAGCTCCATGGAAACGACAATCCTGCAAAAGACCGTCACTTATGACTTTGCTCGGCTGATGGAAGGTGCCACCCAGTTGTCCTGCTCCGGCTTCGGCAACGCCATGATCGCCAACATGTGACACCTCCGTCCGAGAGTAAGAGGCGCAGCCTCGCGGCGATCGGAAGCGGATGTGGCGCGAGCTGCACCAAAGAAAAAGCCCCGCAGGCGCGGGGCTTTTTCTCTCTCACGCCAAAACTCAGGCGTGCGGGGCGATGTTGTTGGCCTGCTTGCCTTTCGGCCCGCTGACCACCTCGAAAATGACTTTCTGTCCCTCTTTCAGGGTCTTGAAGCCATTCATGTGAATCGCCGAAAAATGCGCGAACAGATCCTCACCGCCCTCATCGGGGGTGATGAAGCCGTAACCTTTCGCGTCGTTGAACCATTTCACCGTACCTGTTGCCATACCTGTCCTCTTCGTGTTTCTCCACCGGGTCGCCCCGGCATTCTTGGAAGACCGGTTGCCGACCAGCCCGCCCGCCAAAGTTCGGGCGGGCACTTCTGTTACCTGCCAACGACCTTGAATTCGCTCGCCGGCGCCGCATTGTTCGAACAAAGGTTTGGTGTCGTCAAGCACATGGTGTCGCATAAGCGCACCGTCCAGCGGATGTTCAGGGCAAGCATCGGAAGAAATGCGATGCCTCTGGTGCATCTTTCGTCGCTCCACCACGCAACTGCTGGCGTACAAACCGCGTTGTGAGTGTTGTGCGGGTGTGCCTGCACCGGCGGCGGGCGCCGATGCACCGCCAGGGGCGGGCGCGGTTACCGGTCAGGTGGTGGGTAGCGGGTACGGAAGCTGCAGCGTGCACTACGCGGACGGACTGGTTAGCGAAGTAATCGGCCCGAGCCCGCAAATCGCGCCGAAGAAACACTGTGCGGGCGGGTTGTGGCATTGTCGGGTTCGGTGCCGCGGAAGACCGATGTAGCAATGGTGCGTACTGC
>JBIIZX010000326.1:0-4546 GCA_044346055.1 Burkholderiaceae bacterium
CACGCGCGCCAGTGTCTATGCCGTGCGCTACCAGCTCAACCTCTTTTCCAACTTCACCTACTTCCTGGACGATCCGGTCAATGGCGACCAGTTCGAGCAGGCCGATCGGCGCACGGTGCTCGGCGGCCGGCTCGAGCGCTCATGGTTCGTCAACTGGTGTTCGCTGCCAATCGAGTGGACTGCCGGCACCGTGTTGCGGCAAGACCGCATCGACACCGTGGGCCTGCATCTCACGCGCGCGCGCGAGCGGCTGAGCACGATTCGCGACGACAGCGTGCGCCAGAGCTCGGTCGCCGCCTATGGCGAGGCCAATGTCACCTGGTCGCGCTGGCTGCGCACGGTCGTCGGCGTACGCGCGGACTACTACAACTTTGACGTGAACTCGGACACGCCAGCCAACTCGGGCCGCAGCAACGACCAGATCGTCACGCCGAAGTTCACCGCCGTGCTGGGGCCCTGGGCCAAGACCGAGGCGTATGTGAGCTACGGCCATGGCTTCCATTCCAACGACGCGCGCGGGACCGTCATCAACGTCAACCCCGATCCGCGCGACCCCGAGTTCGGTCAGGCGGTCATGCGCTCGCCCGGACTTGTGCGCGCGCGCGGCAGCGAGCTGGGGCTGCGCACCAGCGTGCTGCCCAATTTGCAGAGCGCATTGGCGCTGTGGCGGCTCACGCTCGACTCTGAGCTGGTGTTCGTTGGCGATGCCGGCACCACTGAGGCGAGCCGGCCCAGCCGGCGCCAGGGGATCGAGTGGGCCAACTACTGGACGCCCACGCCGGCGCTCACCGTCGACCTCGATCTTGCGCTGTCGCGCGCGCGATTTCGCGACGACGCGCCCGAAGGAAACCAGATTCCGGGTGCGATCGAGCGCACGGCGGCACTCGGTGTGTCGTATGACGGCGCGGCCAGCGGGCGGCCGTGGTTTGGGGGCATGCGGCTGCGCTACTTTGGCCCGCGCCCGCTGATCGAGGACGACAGCGTGCGCTCCAGCAGTTCGACCCTGGTCAATGCGCGGCTGGGCTATCGCTTCAACCGGCAGGTGGAACTGGTGGCTGACGTGCTCAACCTGCTTGATCGCAAGGTCAACGACATCGAGTACTACTAGACCTCGCGCCTGCGCAATGAAGTCTATCCTGTGGACGACGTCCACCTGCATCCGGCCGAGCCGCGCACGGTCAGGCTCACGCTGCGCGTGAACTTCTAACTCGTTGGAAGCCGGGAGCAGAGAGCCTGGCTGCGGGTTGCGGATCGCGCACTGACTCCGGACTCCGACTCCCGACTGCCGACTCCCGACCTTCATTTGGCGGCAACACTGTTCACATAGCGCGGCCCGTC
Source organism: Burkholderiaceae bacterium (assembly GCA_044346055.1). Classification (GTDB taxonomy): domain Bacteria; phylum Pseudomonadota; class Gammaproteobacteria; order Burkholderiales; family Burkholderiaceae_F; genus JALHMQ01. Next base: position 1,339 of record JBIIZX010000326.1, read on the forward strand.
GTTCCCGCGCAGGCGGGAACCCAGTGACTTTCTGGGCAAGCCGCTAGGCCCCCGCCTGCGCGGGCGCGACGAACCTACCTAGCTGAACGGTATTGCATTTAGCTGGGTTGGCGCTGTGGCGCTGCGCCCGGCGCGCCGTGTCCACCATGGGCGCGCTCGCCGCGCTTGGCACCGGGACGCAGCTTGTCGAATGTGCTCTTCTGCCCCGGTGAAAGGACAGCGACCAGCGCCTTGCGCGCGTTGTTGATCTCTTCGGCGCTCTGCGCGTTCTGCTTCATCATCGCCACGCGGGCATCATCCATTGCATCGGGCGTGCTGCGGGCCGACTGCATCGACTCGTGCATCCTGGCGTGCCCCTCGGCGGCGCGCTTGACCGTCGCCTCGTAGCTGCTCCACGCGCCCTGCTGGTCGGGGGAGAGCCGCAGCGCGTCTTTTACCTGCGCCAGGCGTTGCGTCACTGCCTCGGGCTGCATGCCGCCACCGTGGCCGCGCATGGGGGCCGTCGTCGGTGAACCAGCTGCCGAACTGTTGGGCGCCGTGGCCGGCGTCTGCGCCAGCACGGCGCCGCCCAAGGCCAGCGTGCTCACTGCAACGATCGAGAAAATGCTCTGGCGCGCAACGGTGTGCGCAATGTGCTTGCGGGCGTTCATCAGTCGCTCCCGGAAAAGTATGTGGATCATCCACCCGATGAATATATGGCGGGGGTGGCCGTGCACCACGGCGCAGGTGTAACGAGCCGTTGCGCCAGTGACTTCGATCACGCGCTCTGGCGCGCATGCGCGAGGCCTGCTGCGTTGGCTGGAACCAATCTTGAGGAAGCCGGCAATAATTCGCGCATTTGTTCGCGCAAGCCTTCGCACGGGTCGTCGCGCTGCTGGGTGACTGAGATGAACAACGCGTCGAAACGTTGTGGCAAAGGTCCTGCTTCACCAGCGGCCCGCGCTTCCTTGACGAACGCATCTTCCAGAAAGCCGATGGTGCGCGTGCTTGCACGCTCGACCGGTGAGAGGAAGAACGGCACGCCGATGTCGTTGCGCACATGGCCGTTGCCGGTCAGCAGGATGACGCCGCGGCCGCCGGGTGCGAGGTAGGGGCGGATAGATTCGGCCAGCATGGCATCGCGTGCAATCTGCGGGCGTGCCAGTCGCTGCGCGGCCGCTGGCGGCAGCAGCTGGCAATGGCCAAGGTTCACGGCCTCGGCCTGCGCCGCGACGAGCGCTGCAGGCAAGGCGTCGAGTTGCAGCCGCGCACGGGTGGGCGCGTCGAACACGGCGGCAAAGCCGTCGCGCGTGGCCTGGTTGGCTTGCGTGCGCGACAGATTGGCGGCGACGATGGGCAGGTCGTACTGCAGCGCCAGCGCCAGGTAGGGCCGATAAAGCGCCCAGTCCCAGCCGCGCGCGCCGCGCGCGCCGGCTTGGGCGATCAGATGGTCGACCCGCGCGGTGCCCGCCGGCAGTTCGGCCCGGCGCGCCGCATCCACCGCCGCCCGCTGCTCGCGGTCAATCTGCTCGAACGCCAGCGCCGGCCGCGCGCCACGCTCGAGCAGCAGGCGCAGCGCTTCGGCGCGCACGGCGTGCTGCGCGCGGTTGTCGTGCACCTCACCCAGCAACACATTGGGTCGGCGCTGCAGCTCATCGGCCAGCCGCTGCGTATCCAGCGCCGGCGGCTGGGTGACGCAGGCGGCCAGCAGCAGGCTGGTGAGTGTGGCGAGTACGGCGAGCGCAGCGGCTGCAGGCCGGCAGAGACGCGGTGCGGGGCGGGTGGGGGCGTGATTCATCGCGACGACTGCTGTATCCATATCTGCCGGCCTTGGCATCAAGGCTTGTTGCAATGGAGCCGCCCGTCCATAGGGTCCCTTCCACAGGAGCCTTCTTTGGCATCGGCGCCGCGGACGCGGCGACCCTGCTCACAGGCAAGGCGATCATGCACCGCATAGTCGGGCTACAAGCGGGCTACATGCGGGTTACATGCCTTGCCCCTCCTGTCAAGCAGCTGTGTCATCGCCCTGCAGGCGCGACCGCTAAGCTTTTGCCTCCTCATTTTCCCGGGCGCCCCGCCATGGAAGTTGCGCTACTGCTTGGACTGATCCTCATTAACGGACTGTTTGCCATGTCGGAGATTGCGCTGGTCACCTCGCGCAAGTCACGCCTGCAGGCGCTGGTCGACGAGGGCGACGCCGGCGCCGCCGCGGCCATGGCGCTCAATGAGAACCCGGTGCGGTTTCTCTCGACCATTCAGGTCGGCATCACCTCGATCGGCGTGCTCTCCGGCATCGTCGGCGAGGCGACGATGGCGGCACCGCTGTCGGCCTGGCTCGTCAAGACCTTCGGCTTCGAGCCGGAGAACACACGCTGGGTGGCCACGGGCCTGGTGGTCGTGCTGGTCACGTATCTGTCGATCGTGCTGGGTGAGCTCACGCCCAAGCGCATCGCGCAGATGGGGCCGGAGCGCATTGCCCGGGTCATGGCGCGGCCGCTGACCGTGCTCTCGATCGTCGCGGCGCCGTTCGTGCGGCTGCTGTCTTTCTCCACCGAGCTCATTCTCAAGCTGCTGCGCATCCGCGACACCAGCGCCAATGCGGTGACCGAAGAAGAGATCCGCGCCATGATCGAAGAGGGCTCGGAGTCCGGCGTGATCGACCGGCAGGAAAGCGCCATGGTGCGCAACGTGTTCCGGCTCGACGACCGGCAGATCGCCGGGCTGATGACGCCGCGCTCGGACATCGTCTACCTCGACCTCGAGGATCCGGTGGAGGAGAACCTTGCCAAGGTGGTGTCGTCCGAGCACGCGCGCTTTCCGGTGTGCCGCGGTGGATTGCGTGATGTTGCCGGCGTCGTCAGCGCCCGTCAGCTCCTCAAGCAGGCCGTGCAGGACGGCAAGATGGATCTAACCACCGCGCTGCAGCCGGCCATTTTCGTGCCGGAGTCGCTGACGGGCATGGAGCTGCTGGAGAACTTCCGCTCGGCGCCCTCGCACACCGCACTGGTGGTTGATGAGTACGGCGAGGTGCAGGGCCTGGTGACGCCGCAGGATCTGTTCGAGGCGATTGCCGGCGAGTTCAAGACCACCACGCAGGAAGACGCCTGGGCCATCCAGCGCAAGGACGGCTCGTGGCTGCTCGACGGGCTGATTCCCGTGCCCGAGCTCAAGGATCGGCTCAACCTGGACGCCGTGCCCGAGGAAGAGCTGGGCCGCTACAACACGCTCT
>JBIIZX010000327.1:0-4523 GCA_044346055.1 Burkholderiaceae bacterium
TCACGCACGCGGCCAATGTGACCGGCCAGCATCAGTTCCTCGTCCACGGCCGTCTCGCCAGCAAGCCGCACGCGCAGCAGGCCCTGGCCGCGCAGCGCGCCCATCAGCACATCGCCGCGCCACTTGGCAAAGCGCTCGCCGGCATAGAACGCCATGCCCGACAGCGCCGGCGAGGGCGACCAGTGCTTGACCGGTTGCGCCATGCCCGCCTTGGCCGTGCCCTCGCCGATCTTGGTGCCTGTGACGTAGTTCACGCCATAGGTGATGACAGGCCAGCCATAGTTGGTGCCGGCCTTGATGACGTTCAACTCGTCGCCGCCTTGTGGCCCATGCTCGCTGGCCCACAGCACACCGGTGGCCGGATTGATCGCCGCGCCCTGCACGTTGCGATTACCCAGCGAGTAGATCTCGGGCCGCGCCTTGGGCTCGCTCAGGAACGGATTGCCCGGGGCCGGCTTGCCATCGTCCGTGAGCCGAAGGATCTTGCCGGCGTGATCATCGAGCGCCTGGGCGCGCTGCATCGCGCCGCGATCGCCCAGCGTGATGTACATCGCAAGCGGCTGGCCCTTCTTGGGATCGAACACGATGCGCGAGCCGAAGTGATGCACGCGGTCGGTCTTGGGCGCCATGCGGAAGATGACCTCGACCTGCTCCATGCGCCAGGCGCCGGGCGCGCCCGCCAGCTTGCCACGTGCAACCTCGGTGCCGTTCTTGCCCTCGGCGTCGCGCTGCGCGTAGGTCCAGTAGATGAGACCGTTGCTGGCGTACTCGGGGTGCAGGGCCACATCAAGCAGCCCGCCTTGGCCCTGCGCGTCAATGGCGGGCAGGTTGGCAACCGGTGCGGCGTCGAGCTTGCCGTCCTTGCCCACGACGCGCAACCTGCCCGCTTTCTCGGTGACCAGCATGCGGCCATCGGGCAGAAAGGCCAAACCCCAGGGGCGCTCCAGACCATCGGTGACGGTGACAAGGCGGACTGCGTGCTCGCGCGTCTGGATGGTTGTTGCAGCTTGAGCAGAGGCGCTGGTGACTGCAATGACCGCGGCGAGCGCTAGAAGGATGCGATGCATGAAAGACTTTTGGTCAACGGCATGGAAGGGGGACGCGGATCGCGACGGACCTGGGCTGTGATGCTGAGAGCGATGGGCATCAGCGCCAAGTCAAGGGCGCGCAGCCTGCCGCAATTGTTGACCAGCCGCCACTGGCACTTGCCCACCCCTGCCTGCGGCTCCCTCCTACGCGGAAGGGATCAACATGATCAGGCGACCTGCACAGGCAGGCTCAGCACCGCTGCCCGCGCGGCGTCAGGGCAGCGCCTGCCGGCCTGGATGACCGCGCTGCCTTTGAACCGGCTGTGCCAAGCAGGCCTGTCTCAAGCAGGCCGAAGCAGGCAAGAGCCAGTGTCGGTCCCCTCGGCGTCGCGCTTGCCATCGCGGCCGGATGACGCGCTGATGGCGCGCCGGGGGCGCCCTGATCGCACCCAGATGTTCGACGGACGCCACCAACGACAACGATGCCGCGGACGCACCACTGCACTTTCAGCGCAACCAAGGGGGCTTGATTGAATGCTGCCGACGGTTTTCTTCCTGCATGGCCGCAGCAATTGCCGGCGATCTGCAGGCGCTGGCGCGCTATCTCGTGAAGGAGGCGCCGCGCAACGGCGAGAGGCCGTGCGAGGACGACTATCTTGACTACAACTTCAATCGCTTCCAGGCCAGCCGGCTTGGCGTGAATGGCGTGAATGGCGTGATCGTCGATCCACGCAGCGGCGAGCAGATCACTCTGCGCGACGGTCTCATCGCCACCCTGGCCCGCATCGAAAGCCATGCAATCGATACGCTAGCCGAAGACGCCTGCCGGCAGTTGCTGCGCTTCGTGCACGCCGGCGAGACCGATGCCGACTGGCTGCGCGAGGCCTACGCGCGCGAAGAAAGCTTTGCCGAGCTGGTGCGCCTGCAGTGCGCGCGCTGGCAGCAAGGCGGCAGCGCGCTTTGAAAGCAACTGGGCCGTGCACAGCTTGCGCCGTGCACGGCCGAGTTGGTCTTGGTCGAGCGGACCGTGTGCTAAGTGCCTGGCTCAGGTCATCGACGGATAGTTGGTGACCATCGCCGGGTTGAAAAGGTCGATCCGTTCGGCTGCCGGCACGTTCAGGGCAAAGCGCGGGTCCGTGGTCTCAAAGTCCAGGAAGCGGCGCAGCGCGTCGTTGATATGGCGCGGCGTGATGGTCATGCCGTTGGCCATGTCCGGCGCACCGGTCTTCGGGTTGATGCGCATCCGCTCATGGCGCGGGCCGCTATAGCCGACCACACGGTTGGTCCAGGGCACGTTGTTGGCCATGATCAGTTGCGAACCCACCGACCAATGGTCCTTGCCGTTGCCGTTGTTCAGCGCCGTGCGGCCGAACTCGGAGTACACGCGCACCACGAGACGGTCGGTGATGTTCAGTTGGGCTGCGGTTTGCCAGATGAAATCGACCATGTTCCACATGCGCGTCAGGCTGCCAGCCACGCGGTTCTCGTGGTTGTCGTGCGTGTCGAAGCCGCCGACTTGCAACTGCGCAGTGCTGGTAATGCCGGCCTGGGCTGCGATCAGCGCAATGTGCGCATCCGGAAACTGGGCATTGAACTGGTTGGGCAGCACCTGAGCCACGCGCGCCAGCTGGGCGCGCGAATCATTGGCCTGCAGGTACTGGCTGACCGTCGAGCCCACCATCGGCAGCTGGTCGCCGCGCGCCTGCAGCGCCTTCATGCGCTCGGCGCGCGCGGCGTTGACCTTGTCCACGTCACCCTGCTTCATGGCGACATTGTTGCCTTGCACGTTGGGCGTGAGCAGCTGGCGCAGGCCCTGGGCGTTGGGCGTGGCCGTGGGCGGCGTGAGGCCGACGCTGCGATCGAAGCCACCACGGTTGAGCCAGGGCATCGGCATGCCCGCGCCCCATTTGAACGCGAACAGCTCGTTGGTGGTCGGGTAGCCCATGTCCAGGCGGCCGGTGGCGTGCGCCCGCTGGCCGGCGCCGTGGTCATTGGTCTCGCTGTTCACGCCATTGATGGCGAGGATCATGCGCGAGTACGCCGGGAAGAACGTGGCGTTGTTGCCAAGCGGCGCGAAGCGGATGTTGCCGGCCGTGCCGATATCGCGCCCCGAACCCGCCATCGCGTAGTTGTTGATGGTGGGGTTCATCCGCGGGTCGAGCCAGGAGCTCTGGTCGATGCCGCCGTCGGCGTGGATATTGATGAGCACCTTGCCGGTGTACTGCACCGACTGCGCATTGGCGACGGGAATCCAGCCCCAGGCGGGGATGGTGACGCCGGTGGCGCCCATCAGCTTGAAGAAGTCCCTGCGATTGACTTTCATGTTGTTCTCCAGGCCGTGACGGTTAGCGGAAGACGTACTTGATGTCGCCGACCATGTAGGCGATCACGGCGGCCCAGGCGCGGCCGGTGTAGTTCGGGTCGTTGTCGTTGTTGAGCGAGCAGTTGACTGCCTGCGCGGACGCGGTGTTGCGGTCGTTCCACACGTCGTTGAACAGCTTGACCGTGCGCTGCAGCTCGGCATCGGTGGCCGGCAGGTTTTCCTGCCACAGCCAGTTGTGCAGGTGCTGCGCGTTGGCAACGATCGCAGCCTGTCCTTGCGGCGTACCCGGTGTGTCGTTCAAGGTCACGCGGGGGAACAGCAACCGATCCGCCTGGGCACGGACAAAGTCCGCCTGAGTCCAGCCGCAGCTCATGGTGAGCGTGATCGTGTCCATGGTCGAGGCCTGCACCATCGTGTAGGCATTGGCCCGGCTCGTGCGGTTGTTGCCGTCAAAGCCGCCGAAGTTCTGGCCGGCACCGGCGTAGGGGTTGATGAAGCCGGCGAAGCCACTGCCCAGTTGCGATTGCAGCTTGGCATTGAGCATTGAGGGCATCCACAGCACGGTCGCACCGAGGTCAGCCAGTTCCGCCGGGTTCTTGCCGGCCACGCGCTCGGCCCCGAACAGCGGGCTCATGGTGAGCTCGGTCAGCAGGGTGCGGACGTTGAACTGCGCGCTGGCAAAGATGCCGGCGATGCGATCCAGCTCGGCCTTCTGCGCCTCATACGCCAGGCGCTGGTTCTGGTACTGCGGGCTGGTGGGATCGGTCGGGGCCTTCAGCGGGGCGCGGCCAAACACGGCCTGGTACCAGAAGTGGACGCCACCCAGGGCGAAGCGCGCGTCGCTGGCGACGCGCTGGCCCAGCCACTGCAGCGCGGTCGGATTACCGGCGTAGCCGCCGGGCATAGCCACCGTGGCATAGCCAGGTGCTCGGCCGTCGCGGAACCAGTTGTCGCCTGCCATGTACCAGGCGGCGCCGTCGGTCTTCTTCGGGTAGTTTTTAGCGCGATAGCTTGCGGGCAGCGCGGTGCGGGTGGCGTTGACGACGTTAGCCCGGATATTTCACCAGTATGAGGTCAGCGGCCACGTGCTTACGCGCGTTGTCAGAGGAGAACGAGGCCTGCAGACAACCGAGGATCGCCGATGCCAAAGTGTACGCAAGACAAGATCGACT
>JBIIZX010000022.1:0-15083 GCA_044346055.1 Burkholderiaceae bacterium
GCATAGACCGACACCGCGCGCCAGGCGAACAGGATGGCGAAGTAGATCGCCACCTTGCGCACGTGGTAGGTGCGCAGGGCAATCGGCCAGAACTCGGGCATGCCCTGCCAGAGCAGCCGTTCGCCCGCAGGCAGGGGCGCCGGCAGTCCGGGCGCTGCCTCGAACTCGTGCTCGTGGGTGCCTGGTGGTGTGTGGCGGTGCTCGCTCATCTGTCGTTCTCCTCTCGTTGCTCAGGGCTCCCCAGCCCCTGTGGCCATCCGTCTGGACGGCGACTCTCTAGAACAGCGGATCGGCGCGGTTTGGCGTGGCGTACAGCATTCCGCCGCCAAAGTAGGCCACCACGCGCTCTTCCTCGTTCAGCGTCACCACGTCCTGGTTCTTCACGCCCGGCACGGCGGCGAACTGTGCTGCGGTGATCGCCACGCAATCCAGGTGATGGTTGCCGCGGCTGTTCTTGATGACAACAAACTCGCGTGGCAAGAGCACGTTGCGCAAACCGTTCGGCGTTGTGACGCTGACCTCGAAGTAGCGCACGATCATCTCTGACACGTCGACCCAGATGTCGCGCACGGTACCGCCGACTTCGCCATCAGCCGCAACCACGGACAGGCCACGCGGGTCAACGTCGTGTTCCGCCACCGCGTAGCCGCTATCGGCCAGGTTGCGCAGGGGCACGAGCTTTGGCTTGCCGGTGAAGTCCTCGTCAGGGCGGTCGGCGCGCGGTGTGTAGGCCGCAGGGCCCACACCATCGGTCATCGGGTTGCCCGTGGGCTCATAGGCCACGCCCCCCGAGCCCGAGCCATACAGCGGCGCCATCGGCAGGCCGCGTACGTGAGCGTCCTTGCTGAAGTCCGGCACCACGACGTCACCGTGCACGGTCTTGAACGTCTTGGCCTCAGGCGTCGGCCAGCCGGTGATCACGGGCCCGCCTTCGGCGCGGCCGTTATCCATCGGATAGCCCTCGCGGTGGTTCTCACGCACGAGGTAATAAATAAGCCCGAGAAAAAACGCCCAGAACATGTACAGCACGATTTGGGCGACATCGATGTATTGCGTGATTGCTCCGTGCCACATTCACTTTCTCCTTGTTGCGACAGCAACGAGTGACAGCAACTTCATTTCAAAAAATTCTTTCTGAACAACCGTTCCTGGCGCTTGCTGCCGATTACCCGGGCAGACTGGCCAGGCCAAACTTTGTTGCTGACGCCGATGCGGCCAATCCCTTGGACGCCTTGTGCGGGCGAACCAGCGGACCGATGGCAATCAGTGCAACGAACAGCAGAAACAACTCCACGTGGTAGACGATGCTGTAGCCGGTGACCGGCGAGATCAGCGCCTCACCGAGCGCACCGCGCACCGCCAGTTCACTCATCACATCGCGCAGCGCACCGCCCAGCGCGATCGCGCCACCGGCGGCGGTGGCCTGCACCGCGCCCCAGGCGCCCAGCGCCAGGCCTACGTGTTCCTTGCGCTCCAGCCCCATTGCCGCGGTGAGCGTGCCAACCGAGAACAGGCCCGCGCCAAATCCAATCAGCACAGCGCCAAGGCGGAACAGCCACGGCGCTTCCAGTGGCGCGGAAAAAATCACGGCCGAGAACGCGGGCAGCCCGACCACGGCACCGTAGGCGGCCACACGTTCGGCGTTGGCGCCGCGGCTCAGCAGCCGCGCGGCCAGGGCAAAGGCAGCCAGTCCGCCACCGGCGAGCAGGGCAGTCAGGGCACTGGTGGAGCCGACGGACAGATGCAGGATCTCGCCACCATAGGGCTCCAGCACGATGTCCTGCATGTTGAACGCGGCCGTGCCCAGACCCACGGCCCACAGGAAGCGGCGCGCACGGCGGTCGGCAATGAAGCTCTTCCAGGCCGTGCGGAAGTCCGGTGTCTGCTCGGCTGCGGCCGCACCGCGCTTGGCGGGCTTGCGGTTGGGGTCGCGAGCCTCTTGCTTCCACAGCGCAATCACGTTGAGGAAGACGGTCAGCATGGCCGCGCCCTGCACGACCTGGATCAGGCGCTTTTCGGTGAAGTCGCTGAGCAGCCAGCTGAACATGGCGCCACTGCCGACCATGCCGAGCAGCAGCATCACGTACATCAGCGCGACCACGCGCGGGCGGGCTTCTTCGTCGGCAAGATCGGTGGCAAGGGCCAGCCCCGCCGTTTGCGTGGTCTGCATGCCGGCGCCGACGAGCAAGAAAGCTAGACCAGCGGCGAGGGGGCCGACGATGCGACCCGCGGATTCTGGCAAGGTTGTGTCGCCTGAGAGAACAAACAGCGCAAACGGCATGATCGCCAGGCCGCCAAATTGCAGCAGGGTGCCCATCCAGATGTAGGGCACACGGCGCCAGCCAAGGTGCGAGCGATGGTTGTCGGAGCGAAAGCCCACCAGCGCTCGAAACGGTGCAAACAGCAGCGGCAGACCGACAAACAGCGAGACGACCCACGCCGAGACATTGAGCTCGACGATCATCACGCGGTTCAGCGTGCCCACCAGCAGCGCTGCGGCCATGCCCACCGCCACCTGGAACAGCGACAGCCGCAGCAGGCGCGACAGCGGCAGCCCCTGGCTGGCCACGTCGGCAAACGGCAGGAAGCGCGGCCCAAGGGCCAGCAGCGCGCGCGAGCCCGCCGTGACGAACGAGTGCGCCATGCGCAGCGGGGCGGCAGCAGCGCTCATTTGCGGACCAGTTGCATGCCCTGTGAGATGTAGAAGCCGCGACCGATGCGCTGCGTGCGCATCGGCGACCATGGAGCCAGTTCCGCCTGCCCGGCAATACGCTCGCGCAACGTGTGCTCGACCACCGGCTCGATCATCGGCGCACGATCACTGCGCGGGAAAAGGCGTCCCACGGCATGCATCACCGACAGCAGCGCGGTGCGCGGTGCGAAGGTAAATACGATCGACTCGCGCATGCGCTCGGCCAGATTGCCCAGCGTGCGCACCAGGTCGGTTGTGTTGTAGTGGATCAGCGAGTCCATCGACACCACGTGGTCGAACTCGCCGAGCGTCGGATCGAGCAGGTCGCCGATGCGAAAGTCGATGTGGCCCAGGCCGACGTCATGCGGCAGCCGGGCGGCCGCCAGCGCGATCAGCTTGGGCGACAGGTCGATGGCCACGACCTGCGCGCCGCGCCGTGCGACTTCGACCGCCAGCGCGCCGGTGCCGCAACCGGCATCGAGCACGCGCTTGCCGCGCAGGTCGGTGGGCAGCCACGACAGCAGCTTACGGCGCATCTCATTGCGACCGGCGCGCACCGTCGCGCGAATGCCGCTGACCGGCGCATCCGAGGTCAGCCGGGCCCAGGCGTCGTTGGCTGTGCGATCAAAGTAGGTCTCGAGCTGACCGCGCCGCTGCAGGTAGGAGACGTTGGGGAGATTCATCAGATGCGTTCCGCGGCGGTGGCGTGTGTGATGCCATTGTTGGACACGAAGAGCACGAAGAGCGCGAAGGCGGAGGGCACAGGAAGCATCACGGTCTTTTCTTCATGTCCTTCGTGCTCTTGGCGTGACAAGCTCATCTTCTTCCCTGCAATCAGTCGAAGCTCAAGAGATCAAAGATGTCGCGGTCTTTCAACGGCGCCACCTCCTGCACGTCGCCGCCCAGCCACAGGGCCTGCGCCAGACGCAGGTATTCCTTCTTCACCGCTTCTATCTCCGGCGTGAGCTCCATCTCGAACAGCGTGGCTTTTTTGAGGCGGCTCTTGCGGATGGCATCCAGCGCCGGGAAGCGCGCCATGGTTTTAAGGCCCGTGGCGGCGTTGAACTTGTCGATCTGGTCAGTCGCATCGGACCGGTTGGCGATCACGCCGCCGAGCCGCACCTTGTAGTTCTTCGACTTGGCCTGGATGGCGCCGATGATCCGGTTCATTGCGAACACGGAGTCGAAGTCGTTGGCGGTGACGATGAGCGCGCGGTCGGCATGTTGCAGCGGTGCGGCAAAGCCGCCGCACACCACGTCGCCCAGCACGTCGAAGATCACGACGTCTGTGTCGTCGAGCAGGTGATGCTCCTTGAGCAGCTTGACGGTTTGGCCGACGACATAGCCGCCGCAGCCGGTGCCTGCGGGCGGGCCGCCGGCCTCCACGCACATCACGCCGTTGTAGCCCTCGAACACGAAGTCGGCCGGGCGCAGCTCCTCGGCATGAAAGTCCACCTGCTCGAGGATGTCGATCACTGTGGGCACCAGCCGCTTGGTCAGCGTGAAGGTCGAGTCGTGCTTGGGGTCGCAGCCGATCTGCAGCACGCGCTTGCCCAGCTTTGAAAACGCCACCGACAGGTTGCTCGAGGTCGTGCTCTTGCCGATACCGCCCTTGCCATACACGGCAAACACCTTGGCGGTGCCGATCTGCAACTTGGGATCCAGCTGCACCTGCACGCTGCCTTCGCCGTCTTCACGGCCCTTGGCTGCCCTGGGCAGGGCGCGCCGCAACTCGCTGATCGGCACGTTCACGATGTCGTTCATGCTGCAATCCTCTCTACGGCGCCATTCGCAACTGCGTCGACACCAATGCCCTCGACCCGGTCGTCGAGTTCGTCGCCGGCCTCGCGCAGGGCGCGCAAGGTGGCTTCATCCGGAGTCCAGTAGCGGCGCTCGTGCGCCTCGATCAGCCGGTGCGCCACCTTGGCCGAGGCCACCGGATTCAGGCGTGACAGCCGCTCGCGCATGGCCTTGTCGAGCACGAAGGTCTGCGTGATCTGCTGGTATACCCAGGGAGCAACCTGCTCGGTGGTGGCCGACCAGCCCATGGTGTTGGTGACCGACACCTCGATCTGCCGCACGCCTTCGTAGCCGTGCTCCAGCATCCCTTCGTACCACTTGGGGTTCAGGGTGCGAGTGCGCGTTTCCAGTGCCACCTGCTCGGCCAGCGTGCGCACGGCGGCGCGCCGATCGGTCTGGTCGGAGATGTAGACGGGCACCGCCTGCTTGCGCACGCGCTTGACCGCGCGGCTGATGCCGCCCAGCGTGTCCACGTAATGATCAACGCTGGTGACGCCGATCTCGACCGAGTCCAGGTTCTGATAGGTCAGCTCCACGTCGGCCAGCATCGAGCCGAGCAGCTTGCCCTGCTGCTGCGGCTTGCCGTTGCGGCCATAGGCAAAGCACTTGCGCCGCGTGTAGGTCTCGGCGATCTCGTCCTCGTCGTCCCAGCGGCCATTTTCGATGAGGTGATTGACGTTGGCGCCATAGGCACCATCGGCGTTGGAGAAAACGCGCAGGCTCGCCGTCTCCATGTCGCAGCCGTGCTTGGCCGCGTAGGCCAGCGCGTGCTTGCGCACGAAGTTCTGGTCGGCCGGCTCATCGGCACTGGCGGCCATGAAGGCGGCTTCAGCGAGCATCTTGACCTGCAGCGGCAACAGGTCGCGGAAGATGCCCGACAGTGTCATCACGACGTCGATGCGCGGGCGGCCCAGTTCGGCCAGCGGCACCAGAGCTGCACCTGCCAGGCGGCCGTAGCTGTCAAAGCGCGGGCGCGCGCCCATCAGCGACAGCGCCTGGCCCAACGGCCCGCCTTCGGTCTTCAGGTTGTCCGTGCCCCAGAGCACCAGCGCCACTGACTCCGGCACGCCATGGCCGTCGGCCGCGTGGCGCTCGAGCAGGCGCTCGGTCTGCCGGGCGCCGTCGATCATGGCCCAGGCACTGGGGATGCGGAACGGATCGAAGCCATGCAGGTTGCGGCCGGTGGGCAGCGTCTCGGGCCGGCGCAGAACGTCACCACCGGGCGCCGGCCGCACGAAGCCGCCATCAAGCGCATGCACCAGCGCCGGGATCTCGTGGTCCTGGGACAGCAGTGCGTGTGTCTGCACCAGCTGGCGGTAGGCCGCCAGGTGCTCTTCACCACCGGCGGTCAGGTCCAGCGCCGCGGCCTGCTCTGCACTGGCGCCAGCAACGACCGCATCAATGGCGGCACGCGGTGCGGGGCGGCCGAAGGCGATGTCGGCCAGCGCCATCAGGAGCTCCGTGCGCTCTTCGACGCGCGGCGCCTGTCCGACCACATGCATGCCGTAGGGAATCAGCGTCTGCTCGAGCTCGATGATCTCGCGCGTCAGCCGCGTGATCTCCACGTCGGCGCTGGTGCCAGCCTCACCCCAAACCGGGGCCGCCCGGGCCATGTCCACGCCGACCGCCTGTGCCTGGATCAACGCGGCCAGGTCGTCGCAACGCGGGCCGGCAGCAACGTCCCGCTGGCGCCACTGGTCGATCGAGGCCTTCAAGTCCGCGAGGCCGCGGTACAGGCCGGCCTGCGCGATCGGCGGCGTCATGTACGAGATGAGCGTGGCAGCCGAGCGGCGCTTGGCGATGGTGCCTTCTGACGGGTTGTTGGCGGCGTACAGGTAGAAATTGGGCAGTGCGCCAATCATGCGGTCCGGCCAGCAGGTGGCCGACATGCCGGTCTGCTTGCCCGGCATGAACTCGAGCGCGCCATGGGTGCCAAAGTGCAGCACGGCGGCCGCACCGAAGTCTTCGCGGATGTAGCGGTAGAACGCCGAGAACGCGTGCGTCGGCGCAAAGCCTTTTTCGAACAGCAGGCGCATCGGGTCGCCTTCGTAGCCGAAGGCCGGCTGGATGCCCACCAGCACGTTGCCGAAGCGCTCGCCCAGGACAAAGAGGCCGCCACCATCGGACTGCTGCTTGCCTGGCGCGGGGCCCCAGGCCCGTTCTATCTCGCCAAGATAGCGCTCGCGCCGCACGTGATCATCGGCACTGATGCGGGTGTGCACGTTGGCATGCATGCCGTAGCGCTTAGCATTGCCTTCGATCACCATCTCGCGCAGCAGGTCGGCGGTGTCGGGCACCTCGACTTGGTAGCCCTCGGCCTTCAGTGCCTTCAGCAGGTTGTGCAGCGACTCGAACACCGCGAGGAAGGCAGCGGTTCCTGTATTGCCGGCATTGGGCGGAAAGTTGAACAGCACAACGGCGATCCGGCGCTGTGCACGCTCGGAGCGGCGCAGCAGGGCCAGGCGTTCGACGCGGGCGGCGAGCATGTCGACGCGCTCACTGCACACCGACATGTCGTGCTGGTTCTCTTCGAAGTGACAGTTGCGCTCGCAGCCGGTGCAGCTCTTGGCACTGCCGCCGCGGCCGCCGATCACCATCGAGCCGGTGGCACCATCAAGCTCGGGAATGGCGACCATGATGGTCGACTCGACCGGCAGCAGGCCGCGATCGTTGCCCGCCCATTGCGAGATCGACTGGAACTCGACCGGGTGCGCGGCGACGTAGGGCACGTCGAGCGTGGCGAGGATTTCTTCGGCCGCATGCGAGTCGTTGTAGGCGGGGCCGCCAACCAGCGAGAAGCCCGTGAGCGAGACCAGCGCGTCAATGGTGCTGCGGCCGTCTTTGATGAAGAACTGCTCCACCGCCGGGCGCGCATCGAGCCCGCTCGAAAACGCCGGGATCACGCTCAGTCCGCGTGCTTCAAGGGCGGCGATCACGCCGTCGTAGTGCTGGCTGTTGCCGGCCAGCACATACGAGCGCATCACCAGCAGGCCGACCGTTCTCTTGGCATGGGTGGCGCGCGGCAGTTCGGACAGTTGCTCGCCGATGCGGCCCTTCATGCGCGGGTGGTACACGCCCACCTCGGGGTACTCGGCCGGCAACTGGGCCTGCACCGTGCCGCGCAGCACGGTGCGCGGGCCGTCGGCGTAACGGTCGACCAGCAGGCGCACCAGGTTGGCGACGTTGTCGTCCGAGCCGGCCAACCAGTATTGGAGCGTAAGAAAGTAGGCCCGGACGTCCTGCGCGGCACCGGGCACAAATCGCAGGATGCGCGGCAGCATGCGCAGCATCTTCATCTGTTGTGCGCCAGCCGATTTGCTGCCGGAGCCGGCCTTGCCGTCATTCGGCTTGCCGCGCAGCCGCTTGAGCAGTGCGAGCGCGCCACTGGCGGGCTTGCTCATGTCAAAGCGGCCAATGCGGGTGAGCTTGGTGACCTCGGCCGACGACATGCAGCAGACCATGGCATCACAGGCGTCGCGCCGCGCCTGCAGCGCCGGCAGCACGGCCTGGATATGGTCGTCCATGAACATCATCGTCACGAACACGATGTCGGCCTGGGCGATATCGGCCTTGCAGCGCTCCAGTGCGGCTGCATCGTCCCATTCGGCCGCCGCGTGCAGCGACAGGCGCAGGCCGGGCATCTCGCGCAGCAGGACATGCTGTGCCCGCTCGGTCGCGCTCGCCAGGTGACTGTCGAGCGTGACGATGGCCACGCGCACGCCAACGGAGGCCATGCCTTCAGCGGCCGAAGTGCGCTTTTGCTTCATACAGCGTCTCGACTGTGATCAGTTCCACACCGCGCTCCTGGGCGAAGCGCTCGGTGTTCCGGCGTGCCTTGCCGCGCACGAAAAACGGGATCTTCTTCAACTCGCCCTCGCCATCCGCACTCCACACTGGAGCAGCGGCAGCGGGGGCTTCGGTGGCGACCAGCATCACGGCTGCGTGCATCGCTTCGGCTGCTGGCTGTGCATCGGTCAGCGCTGTCTGTGCAGGCCGCGTCGCGCTCGCGCTGAGCGGCACGGCATGGGCGGCATTGGTCTGCCCATGTGCGCCCAGATGCGATGACTGGCCGTCGCGGAACTCGAAGTCGTCCTTGAACATCGCCAGGAGGTGCTCTTCCAGGCCCATCATCAACGGGTGGACCCAGCTGTCGAACAGCACGTTGGCGCCTTCAAAGCCGTAAACGGGGCTGTAGCGCGCCGGCACGTCCTGCACGTGGATCGGGGCGGAGATCACTGCGCAGGGCACACCCAGGCGCTTGGCGATGTGGCGCTCCATCTGCGTGCCGAGCACGAGCTCCGGTGCAGCGGCAGTGATGGCCTGCTCGACGTCGAGGTAGTCGTCACTGATGATCGCTTCCACGCCGTACAACTGTGCGGCCTCGCGCACATCGCGCGCGAACTCGCGGCTGTAGGTGCCCAGGCCCACGACCGTGAAGCCCATCTCTTCCTTTGCGATGCGGGCGGCGGCAATCGCGTGGGTGGTGTCGCCGAAGATGAACACGCGCTTGCCGGTGAGGTAGGTCGAGTCGACCGAGCGGGCATACCACTGCATGCGGGACTGCGAGGCATCCAGTGCCGCCACGCCGCGGCGCTCGCGGGCAAGCACCGGAGCGGGATCGACGCCGGCCAGCTGCGCCACCTGCCCGATGAACTCGCGCGTGGCCGACAGTCCCATCGGCACGACGGTGGTGTAGGGCATGTGAAAGCTGCGCTTGAGCCACTCGCAGGTACTGCGCGCCACTTCCGGATACAGATCGATGTTGAAGTTAGCCTGCGGCAGGCGGAGCAGATCGTCCACGCTGGCACCCAGCGGGGCGACCACGTTGACGTCTACGCCCAGTTGCTGCAGCAGGCGCTCGACCTCCACGATGTCATCGCGGCAGCGAAAGCCGAGCGAGGTGGCGCCGAGCAGGTTGGCACGCGGGCGCGCATTGGCAGCGCGCTCTGCCCGCGGCGTGCCGGGTGCAGGCACCTGCGACAGCAGCAGCGTGCGCACCAGCTGATAAAACGTTTCGGCGGCGCCCCAGTTTTCCTTCTTGGCGTAGGCTGGCAGGTCCAGAGGCACCACCGGCACCGGCAGCCCCATCGATTGCGCCAGCGACCCGGCCTGGTCCTGCAGCAGCTCGGCGGTGCATGACTCGCCGACCAGGAGCGCATCGGGCTTGAAGCGTGCGTAGGCCTCGGCCACGGCGTTCTTGACGAGATCCGCGGTGTTGCCACCGAGGTCGCGGGCCTGGAAGGTCGTGTACGACACAGGCGGGCGCTTGTCCTGCCGCTCGATCATCGTGAACAGCAGGTCTGCATAGGTGTCACCCTGGGGCGCATGCAGGACGTAGTGCACGCCCTTGAGCGACGCGGCAATGCGCATTGCGCCGACGTGGGGCGGTCCTTCGTAGGTCCAGAGGGTCAGCTGCATTGCCAATCACTTCCGTTCATCACGCACACCACTACTGAACACGAGAAAGGCATCTCAAGCGAACGAGGGGGCTGGGCTGGCCCCCTCGTGCTCTCCCAGCCAAGGAGTGCGTCCGGATGAAGTCGCTTGGTCATGACTCAGGCTGCGAGGCGTGCACGGCGCTCGAGCGGTCGAGCAAAAAGTTCTGCCAGGTCGCCGGCCTGATCGAAGCCATGCACTGGCGTGAACACGAGCTCGATCGACCACTTGGTGGTGAAGCCTTCGGCCTCGAGCGGGTTGGCCAGACCAAGGCCGCACACTGTGAGATCCGGCTGCGCGGCACGCACGCGATCGAGCTGCTTTTCCAGGTGCTGGCCCTCCGACACAGTCACGTCCGCGGGCAGCAACTCGAGATCGGCGCCAACCATCTGGCGGTCCAGGAAGGGCGTGCCGACTTCGGCCAGCGGCATGTCGAGCTCGCGGCTGAGAAAGCGCGCCAGCGGCACTTCGAGCTGCGAATCGGGCATGAAGAACACGTGCTTGCCGGCCAGGCGCGGGCGATAGCGCTCGATGGCGGTGCGAGCGCGGGCAGCAAGCGGTGCCAGCACGCTGTCGATGTGCTCACCCGCCACGCCGCAGGCAGTGGCAGCGGCCTCGAACCAAAGCGAAGAGCCTTCAGCACCAAACGGGTAGGGTGCGGCCAGAGCAACGGCGCCGCGGGCGGTCAGGGCGCGCATGGTCTCGCCATTAAACGGCTGGGCAGCAAGCACCAGGGTATTGGGACCGACGGCGGGCAATTGCATGGCGCGCCGTGCGGGAAAGAACGTGACGGGGCCGACGCCTAGCTTGTCAAACACCCGGGTGAACTGGTCCTCGACAATGTCGGGCAAGCAGCCCAGCACCATCAGCTGGCGCTCCTGCGTGGCCGGCAGCAGCGGCACCATCGCCTTCAGTGCGCTGTCTTCACCCTGTGTGAAGGTGGTCTCGATGCCGGAGCCCGAGTAATTGATGACGCGCACATTGGGCAGGAGGCGCGTGTTCAAACGCTCGGCCGCCTTGGACAGGTCGAGCTTGATGACTTCCGAGGGGCAGGAGCCGAGCAGGAACAGCGTCTTGATGTCGGGCCGGCGCGCCAGCAGCGTCAGGGCAATGCGGTCGAGTTCGGCGTTGGCGTCGGCCAGCCCGGCCAGGTCGCGGTCGGTCAGAATGGCGGTGCCGAAGCGCGGCTCGGCAAAGATCATCACGCCGGCGGCGGACTGAATCAGGTGCGCGCAAGTGCGCGAGCCCACCACGAGGAAGAACGCGTCTTGCATCTTTCGGTGCAGCCAGACGATGCTGGTGAGACCGCAGAACACTTCGCGCTGGCCGCGTTCGCGCAGCACAGGGCGCTCAGTGGAGCGCAGCGCAATGGTGCGGGGCAGGCCGAGATCGTTCATGCCTGGGTCGCCGGCTGCAGGTTGTTCGAGCCTGCCGCCTGCAGGCGCGCTGCGCGCAGCTTGAGCAGAAACTGGCCGGCATTGATGACGTAGCTCGCGTAGGCAGCCAGGGCCAGCAGCATCAGCCCCTGCGGGCCCAGCCAGCCTTGCCAAAGCGCGACGAGGTAGGCCGTATGCAGCGCCAGAACCAGCATGCTGAAGACGTCTTCCCAATAGAACGGCGCGGCAAAAAGCCATACGCCGTAGACGACCTTTTCCCAGATCGAGCCGGTGACCATGATGATGTAGAGCACCAGTGTCTTGACAACGACCGAGATCGTGGCGGCGTGCAGACCCTCGCCCGTGGCGAGGTAGCGCAGCACCAGCACGAGACTGATCAGGAAGACGAGAAACTGCAGCGGCGCCAGGACGCCCTGCACGAGGGTCCACACCGACGCGTCTCGACGGCGGCGTTGGTCGGGCGTGTAGAGAGGTGACGTAGGAGGCTGCCGCATTAGACCGTTGACCTGAAGAGCCCGCGCCGGAGACTGTCCTGCACGGGCCAAACGCGGAGCCAATTTATGCTGGCGAAAACAATGTGTCAACTAAAATTGACATCAGGTGTGATTGACACTTTTGGCGAGGTGGCATAGATTTTGTGGCGTGCGACTCGGGCGAGCTCGCGGGAACAGCCCCATTACCAACTAGTGCGTGGGAAAAAATTTTGCTATGTCGACAGCCGCGACCACGGACGCTGGAATAAGCTGGTGTATCCGGAAGAACGTGAGCGAGGGGAATCGTATGGCGGCGACTGTTGATCAGGTGGTCGGGCTTGATTGCGCAGTCGCCTCAAGCGAGGAGGCTCCGGCAGTAGATGTGCACCTGGCTGCGCCGCCGGAGCGCGTGTCCTTGCTGTTGCAGACCATCGAGCGAGACATCATTCCGCGCCTCATGCTGGCGCATCGCAATGACGATGCGAAGGCTCTGCCGCTGCAGCACGCTGCGGTCCCCACCGAGCGCGATGTCGAAGTGTTGGTCGGTTACCTCGTCAAGGGCGATGCGGACGGCGCGGGCAACTTCATCCGCCGCAGCCGCGAACATGGCGCCAGCGCCGAGGCCGTCCTTCTTAGCCTGCTGGCGCCCGCCGCCCGCCGCCTTGGCCGAATGTGGGAAGAAGACCAGTGCGACTTCACCGTCGTCACGATGGGCCTGTGGCGGCTGCAGCGTGCCATGCACGAGTTGTCGGCTTCATTCTTGATTGATGCCGAGCCGCCGTTGCACGGCCGCCGCATCCTGCTCGCGCCGGTCCCGGGCGATCAGCACACCTTCGGCCTGTTCATGGTGACGGAGTTCTTCCGTCGAGCCGGCTGGGAAGTGGTGGACGGACGCTACGACAGGGTCGAAGAACTCGTAGAAGCAGCCGAGCGCCAGTGGTTTGCCGTGGTCGGCATTTCGATTGCCTGCGAGCGGTGGGTGCAAACGGCGCTCGACGCAGTCGAGGGGCTGCGTGCAAGGTCAAAGAACAATTCAGTGAACATTTTGATGGGCGGTCCGCTGTTCCTGCATAGCCCGGAACTGTTTGACCGCACTGGTGCGGACGCGGTGGCGACCCACGCGCAGCGTGCGGTCGAATTGGCGCAGGGCATGGTGTCCATGCAGCGCTTGGCGTCCTAAAAAGAGTGCGGCGTGCTGGGGAGCGTGCCGTGCCGGTAGTGACGATTGCTATTGAAGTGTCGTGAATCAATTTGCTTCTCCCCGCAAGTACCTGAAGAACATCGATGCGGACAGCGCGGCGCGCCTGATCGGGTGCGCCGCCGATGTCGCGCTCGTGCTCGATCGCGATGGCGTCATCCGTGACGTGTCCGTGAGCAGCGACGAACTCGATGCAGAAGGCTATGGCCGTTGGGTCGGCCGTCCGTGGGTCGACACCGTCACGATCGAAAGCCGCAGCAAGGTCGAGGCGCTGCTCAAGGACGCGGTGCCCGAGGCAGCGCTGCCCTGGCGCCACATCAATCATCCTTCGCCCGCCGGTGGCGACTTTCCCATCCTGTATTCGACCGTGAAGGTCGGCAAGACAGGGCCGGTGGTGGCGGTGGGCCGCAGCCTGCGTGCCGCTTCGATCCTGCAGCAGCGCCTGGTTGAGGCGCAGCAGTCGCTCGAGCGTGACTACGCACGCATGCGGCAGGCCGAAACGCGCTACCGCCTGCTGTTCCAGACCTCGGCCGAAGCCGTGCTCGTGCTCGACGGCGCCTCCACCATCGTGCTGGAGGCCAATCCGGCGGCGCTGCGCATGCTCGGCAACGGCGCCCACAGCGTCGTCGGGCGGCCGTTTGCAGAGGCCTTTGACGATCGCAGTGCCACGCCGGTAAGCACGCTCGTCAACGCCGTGCGCGCCACCGGGCAGGGCGACGAAGTGCGCGTGCGGGCGGCGCGCGGCAAGCGCGCGTTCCGCCTGTCAGCCTCGCTGTTTCGCGCCGACACGGGCACCCATCTCCTGGCGCGGCTCGGTGCGCTCGACGGCAGCGTTGGCGCGGCGGTCGATTCGCCACTGACGCGCGCAATCGAGCATCTGCCCGACGGGTTTGTCGTCACCGAACTTGATGGCCGCGTGCTCATGGGCAACCGCGCGTTTCTTGATCTGGTGCAGGTGGGCGCCGAAGACCAGTTGCGCGGCAAGGCGCTGGACGAGTGGCTGGGCCGCTCGCGCGTCGATCTGAACGTCCTGATTGCCAATCTCAAGCAGCACGGTGCGGTACGCCTGTTTGCCACCACGCTGCGCGGTGCGCTCGGTGCGGAGACCGAGGTGGAGATCTCCGCCGTGTCGGTGCCCGATGGCGAGACACCGTGCCTGGCGTTCTCGGTGCGCAGCGTGGGCCGGCGCCTGGCGCCGCTGGCTGCGCGCGTCGGCCGCGAACTGCCGCGCTCGGTCGATCAGCTCACCGAGCTGATCGGCCGCGTGCCGCTGAAGGACATCGTGCGCGAGACTGCCGACGTGATCGAACGCCTTTGCATCGAGGCGGCGCTCAAGCTCACCGGCGACAACCGCGCCTCGGCCGCCGAGATGCTGGGCCTCAGCCGGCAGAGCCTGTACGTGAAGTTGCACCGCTACGGCATGGGCGAGCGCGAGCAGGATCCGGCCGCCTAGGCCCGCCAGCCGCGGGTTGCGTGTGGTTGCTTCTGGGTGTGTCTGGTTGCATCCCGTTGCGTCCGCATGCGTCGCGTCGTATCACGTGGCTGTTTGATGTCTGCCTGCACTGCACTTGCGCGCCGCTTCCCAGCGTCGCATCGATGGATGACGCTGCGCTGAACGGCCACTTGCCGAGGCCACCCGCGCGCCCACCGGCGTCACCGGCGTCACCGGCGTCACCGGTTTAACATCTGCGCCTCCCGGCAGCCCAGCCGGCGTTCCTGCAGCACCTTCCCCATGTCAGAACAGCAATCGCTTTTCGCCAACCAGGGCGACCCTGATCAGTCATTGACGCTCGCGGTCTTCGCGCAGCGCGCCTATCTTGATTACGCAGTCAGCGTGGTCAAGGGCCGCGCGCTGCCTGATGTGTGCGACGGCCAGAAGCCGGTGC
This sequence comes from Burkholderiaceae bacterium, assembly GCA_044346055.1. Classification (GTDB taxonomy): domain Bacteria; phylum Pseudomonadota; class Gammaproteobacteria; order Burkholderiales; family Burkholderiaceae_F; genus JALHMQ01. The sequence continues at coordinate 14,883 of JBIIZX010000022.1, forward strand.
AGCGGCGCATCCTGTACGCGATGAACGAAATGGGCCTGGCTGCCACGGCCCGGCCTGTCAAAAGCGCGCGCGTGGTGGGCGACACCATGGGTCGCTATCACCCGCATGGTGACCAGTCGATCTACGACGCGCTGGTGCGCATGGCGCAGAAGTTTTCGCTGCGCTATCCGCTGGTGGACGGACAGGGCAACTTCGGCTCGC
>JBIIZX010000328.1:0-4505 GCA_044346055.1 Burkholderiaceae bacterium
CATTTTTGTGACGGGTGCGCTGTTCTCCCGGCTCACGGTGCGCATCGACCGCGATGCGCTGCGCGTTGCCTTTGGCCTGGGCTGGCCGCGCAAGCTGCTGCAGCTGAGGGACATCGAGTCGGTCGAACTCACGCGCACCACCTGGGTCGAGGGCTGGGGCATCCGCTACACGCGGCGCGGCTGGCTGTGGAACGTCGCGGGCCTGGATGCCGTGCTGCTGCGGCTGCGCAGCGGCAAGTCGATGCTGATCGGCAGCGACGAGCCGCGGCGCCTGCACAGCGTTCTGGCGCAGACACTGGCACAGCGCCAACGCGGGGCATGAGGACGATGGACGCAGCGCGCAGGACACCGGCCGGCACGGCAGCCGGGACGACCATCGCGTCGTTGTCGTTTTGGCGGCGCTTCACGCGGCTCTACATCGCAGGCCTGCTTGGCATCGCCGCGCCGCCGATCGCGCTGCTGCCCCTGTTGCGGATGAGCGAGGCCCAGCTGCCGATGAGCGTGCCGGTGGCGACTGCACTGGCGCTCATCCAGCCGGCCGCGCTGCTGGCCGCCGCCGTCGCCCTCGGCTGCACGCTGGCGCACAAGCTGCAGCTGAAATCGTTGCTCGCCAATGCCGCCGATGTGGCCGGCTTCTGGCGCAGCCTGCGGCCGCAGCTGACTGCATCGCTTGCGCTCGGGGCGGCCGGCGGTGCCGTCGTGCTGATGCTCGACCAGCTGATCTTCAAGCTCGTGATGCCGGCATGGTTCGCCAAGGCCGCTGCGTTGGAACCGAACCCGTGGACGGGCCTCGTTTTCGGTGTGCTCTACGGTGGCATTACCGAGGAACTGCTGCTGCGCTGGGGTCTGATGAGCTTGCTTGCATGGGCGCTGTGGAAGCTCGTGCGTCGGCGGCACGTGCTGCCCGGCAATGCCGTGATGCTGACGGCGGTGGTGCTGGCGGCCTTGCTGTTCGGCCTCGGCCACTTGCCCGCTGCGGCGCAGATCGCGCCGCTCGATGCACTCTCGACCACGCGCGTGCTGCTGCTGAACTTCATTCCCGGCGTGGTCTCCGGCTGGCTCTTCTGGCGCTGGCACCTGGAAGCCGCGATGCTGGCGCACATGGGCGCGCACCTGGCGTTCTTCACCGTGCGCGTTGCGGGACTCACCTGACCGCAGCAGCGATGGCGAGCCCCGACAAGAAGGCCTTCCTGCTGCGCATCGACCCGCAACTGTGGGCCGAGCTGGAGCGGCTCGCCGCCAGCGAGTTGCGCAGCGTCAACGCCGAGATCGAGTACCTGCTGCGCGAGGCCCTGGCGGCGCGCGGCATCACGCCCAAGGCAGCGCGCAAGCAACGGCCGCAGTAAGCGGGCAGGCTCAGCATCTGTCTTGCGGCGCAGCGCCAACGCTGTTCAGTCAGGCAGGTGCGTCACGACAGCGCAGGCGAGGCTCCAGCGGCTCGCCACGCAAGTCACTGGGTCCCCGCCTACGCGGGAACGACGGGTCGGGCCACTGAACAGTGTTAGTCGTAGCGAACACCACCACCGCAGCCGGATGCGACCCATGCGCGCGCAGCATGCAACGCCTGCGCACACGGCGTTTGTCCTGCTCGGTGGGCGGCGCTACAACGTCATGAGTGTCTCGACTGCGCCATCGGCAAGTCGTGCTGCAAGGCTGCCGCTGCAAGAAGCGGGTGGGCGGCGCAGGATCATCCACCTAGGCTCCCGTCCCATGAAAGCCCGCGACCTCACCGATCTGCTGCTGCTCGCCGCCCTCTGGGGCGCGAGCTTTCTCTTCATGCGCATCGCCGTGCCGCAGTTCGGCCCTGTGCCGCTGGTGGCGGTGCGCGTTGCCATCGCCGCGCTCGCGCTGCTGCCCCTGCTGGCCTGGCGTAACGAACTGCGCCAGCTGCGCACGCACGCGCCTCGGCTCGCGTTGCTCGGTGCGCTGAACTCCACCCTGCCCTTCGTGCTGCTGTCCTACGCGACGCTGACGGTCACCGCGGGCTTTGCCGCCATCCTGAACGCCACCACGCCGCTGTGGACCGCCGTGCTCGGTTGGCTGTGGCTGCGCACGCGCATCACGCGCGCGCAGTGGGTGGGCCTGGGCCTCGGCCTGTTTGGCGTCACCGTGCTGGTGTGGGGCAAGGCGGGGCTGTCACCGGGCAGTCCCGAGTGGGCCGTCACGCTGGCAGTCGCGGCCGCCATGCTCGCCACCGGCTGCTATGGCGCGGCGGCGCATTACTCCAATCGGCTGGGCGGCGAAGTCGCGCCGCTGCCGATGGCAGCGGGCAGCCAGCTCGCCTCCACCGTGCTGCTGGCGCCGCTGGCCATTGCGTTCTGGCCCGCCGTGGCGCCGAACGCCGCAGCCTGGGGCTCAGCGGTGGTGCTCGGCATCGGCTGCACAGCGCTGGCCTACCTGCTTTACTTCCGCTTGATCGCCCGCGTGGGCGCGGTGCGCGCCTCGGCGGTCGCCTTCCTGATCCCCGCCTTTGCCAGCCTATGGGGACTGGCCTTTCTGAGCGAACCCGTCACATTGCAGATGCTGATGGGCGGTGGCGTGACGCTGCTCGGCACTGCTCTGTCGCTCAAGCTGGTGGTGTGGCCGGGCGCGCGACAGGCGGCCCCCGCGCAGCGCTAGCGGAGCGAAGGTCACACCTGGATTGCAGACTGGATCAAAGCAGCCACTCGATCGGCAGCACTGACAGCACGCCAACGCCCATACGTTTGAGCGCGCCTGTCTTCGGCTCGGTGTCATGCACAATCTCGCCGCCAGGCGTGCGCTCGATCCAATTCAGCGTGCCCTGCGGTGTCAGCACGACCTCGTAGGCGAAGAGCGCCAGGCGCTGGTCCAGCGACACCGCCAGCGCCTTGGCGAGAGTGGGGCTTTCGATCACCACGCCCATCTCGGTGTTCAGTGCGATCGAGCGCAGGTCGAGGTTGAACGAGCCGACAAACACGCGCTGCCGATCCACCGCAAACGTTTTGGCATGCAGGCTGGCACCGGAGCTGCCGGCAGGTGCGCCCTTGCGTCGTGCACTCTGCTCTGCATCCGGTTTCAGCTCGTACAGCTTGGCGCCCGCTAGCAGGAGCGCCGTGCGCCGGCGCGCGTAGCCGGCATGCACGGCGGCCACGTCCGAGGCAGCGAGCGAGTTGGTGAGGATGCGCATGCGCACGCCGCCCTGCGGGTACTTCGACAGCAGCTCGGTGCCATTAGCGCCGGGCACGAAGTACGGCGAGACGATGTCGATCTCGCGCTCTGGCCGCCCGAGCGTCTGGCCCATGCGCGCCAGCAGCAGTTCACCCGCCTGCGCCTTGCCCAGCGCCTTGCCGGGCTCGTCGTACACCAGCTTCACCGGCGCCCACTCGATCGGCAGCTTCTTCGCCCGCAACTCCTCCAGGATGGGCGTGCTCTGCAGTGCCTGCAGGTAGGCCTGCGCCTCGCTGGATGCACGCGTGGCCTTGAAGCGTTCCTGCAATGCCGCCGCCGCACCGGCCGCCGGCACGGGCAGCAGGAGCGCCACCGGATAAGCCGAGTCGCTGTTCCAGTACAGGTCGAACACGCCACCCGTCTGCACGGCGGCGGGACCGAAGGTCAGCACATCAAGATCGGCGAAAGTGGTGGCATCACCTGCCTCGAAGTACTCGTCGCCCACGTTGCGTCCACCGACAATGCTGGCCTGCGCATCGGCCGTGAACGACTTGTTGTGCATGCGGCGATTCAGCCGGTCAAAGTCCGTCAGGTAGCCCAGCGCGCGCAGGCGCCGGTTGACAAAGGGATTAAACAGCCGCACCTCGATGTTCGGATGCGCGTCCAGCGTGGCGCGTATCTCGTCCAGCCCCGCCACACCGTTGTCGTCGAGCAGCAGGCGCACGCGCACGCCGCGCTCGGCGGCAGCCCACAGTTCCTCGAACAGCAGCAGGCCCGTGGTGTCGCCGTGCCAGATGTAGTACTGCACGTCGAGCGACCGCTCGGCCGCACGGGCCAGCAGCGCGCGCGCGACGAAGGCGTCGCGCCCCAAGGCCAGCGGATAGACACCGCTCTTGCCGGGGTTGGCGCGCACGCCATCTGCCACCGCGCGGCCGAGTGCGGTCGAGCCCGTATCGGTGAAGCTGGCGCTGGTGCTGCGTTCCCGCAACGGGGGCAAGCTGGCGCAGCCCGACAGCAGGGTCAGCGTGATGGTCAGCGTGATCGTCAGCGCGACAACGCGACTGAAGCGAAGAAGATGCATGGACTCCCCTGGCGGCCATCGTGCGGGGCGGGACCCGTTACGACCGCGCGATGTTCAGATGCGGCGGATTCTAGGTGCTTGGGCGGCTGCGCAAGCTGGTACGCGCAAAGAGGGCGGCGCTGTGGGCGTAAGTGCCGGCCCTGCCTGCGACTTAATGGCTGGCCTGGTTGGCAGACGCACCGCCGGCCACAGCAGGCGTGCGCGCCCGCTGGATCGCCCACATCGACAGCGCCACCGCCAAGACCATGTCGCCCCAGAGCGTGTACCAGAGCCACACGTCCTTGCTGAAGCTCAA
>JBIIZX010000330.1:0-4486 GCA_044346055.1 Burkholderiaceae bacterium
CGCCCAGATGCTGCGCGACTTTGCGCTGCCCGTTGCCGACAACGCGGACTTCAATGCATTCCTGACCGCCGATGCGCCGCTGTCGCTCGGCGTGGGTCCCGTGCAGCAGGGCTTCCTGCTCGCCGAAGCGCGGCTGGCGATCCTCACGGAGAGCGAACTGTACGAGTCCAGCCCGCGCCGCAACCGCGGCCGGGGGCGCGAGCGCGCCACCAACGTCGAGTCGATGATCCGCGACCTGGCGGAGCTAAAGGTCGGCGACCCGGTGGTGCATCTGGAGCACGGCATTGGCCGCTATTGCGGGCTGGAGATGATGGACCTGGGTGTGGGGCCAGCCGAGTTCCTCGAGCTGCACTACGCCAACGATGCCAAGCTCTTTGTCCCGGTGGCGCAGCTGCATCTGATCTCCCGCTACAGCGGCACCGATCCGGACTCCGCGCCCTTGCATCACCTGGGCGGCGGCGATTGGGACAAAGCGAAGAAGAAGGCCGCCAAGCAGGTGCGCGACACGGCGGCGGAGCTCCTCAACCTGTACGCGATGCGTGCCGCGCGCAAGGGCCATGCCTTCCAGTTCAAACCGGGCGACTACGAGCTCTTTGCCGAGGGCTTTGGCTTCGAGGAGACGCCGGACCAGCAGGCCGCCATCGAAGCCGTGCTGAAGGACATGCGAGCCGGCTTTCCCATGGACCGGCTGGTCTGCGGCGATGTGGGCTTTGGCAAGACGGAAGTCGCGCTGCGCGCGGCGTTCGTTGCGGTGGCCGGCGGCCGGCAAGTCGCGGTGCTGTGCCCCACCACGCTGCTGGCCGAGCAGCATGCGCAAACCTTTCGCGACCGCTTTGCCTCTGTCGAGCACAGCTGGCCCGTGCGCATCGTCGAGCTGTCGCGCTTTCGCTCAGCCAAGGAAGTCACCGAGGCGATCGCCGGCATCAATGCCGGCACCATCGACATCGTCATTGGTACGCACAAGCTCCTGACGCCCGAGGTGCGCTTTGACCGGCTGGGGCTGGTCATCATCGACGAGGAGCATCGCTTCGGCGTGCGGCAAAAGGAGCGCCTGAAATGCCTGCGCGCCGAGGTCGACGTGCTCACACTCACCGCCACGCCGATTCCGCGTACGCTGGCCATGAGCATGGAAGGCATCCGCGAGTTCAGCGTGATTGCCACGGCACCGCAGCGGCGGCTGGCGATCAAGACCTTCGTGCGCAAGGAAGCGGTCTCGCTGATCCGCGAGGCCTGCCTGCGCGAGTTGAAGCGCGGCGGGCAGATCTACTTCCTGCACAACGAGGTCGAGACGATCGAGAACCGGCGTGCGCGGCTGGCCGAGCTGGTGCCCGAAGCGCGGATCGAGATTGCGCACGGCCAGCTGGGCGAGCGCGAGCTGGAGCGCGTGATGCGCGACTTTTACCATCAGCGCTTCAACATCCTGCTGTGCACGACCATCATCGAGACGGGCATCGACGTGCCCAGTGCCAACACGATCATCATGCATCGGGCCGACAAGTTCGGCCTGGCGCAGCTGCACCAGCTGCGCGGGCGCGTCGGCCGCTCGCATCATCAGGCCTATGCCTACCTGATGGTGCCTGACGAGGGGGCGGTCACCAAAAGTGCGGAGAAGCGGCTGGAGGCCATCCAGTCGCTGGAAGAACTCGGCAGTGGCTTCTACCTTGCCATGCACGACCTGGAGATCCGCGGCGCCGGTGAAGTGCTGGGCGAGAACCAGAGCGGCAACATGCAGGAGGTCGGCTTCGACCTGTACTCGCAAATGCTCAATGCCGCCGTGCGCGCGCTGCGCTCGGGTCGCGAGCCTGATCTGCTGGCGCCGCTGCAGGCCGTCACGGAAATCAATCTGCATGTGCCGGCGCTGTTGCCGACCGACTACATCGGCGACGTGCACCATCGCCTCTCGCTGTACAAGAAGCTGGCCAGCTGCAACGGCGAGGATGACCTGTACGGCTTGCAGGAAGAGATCGTCGACCGCTACGGCAAGCTGCCGGAGCCGGCCAAGGCACTGGTCGAAACGCACCGCCTGCGCCTGGCCGCGGAGCCGCTCGGTGTGAAGAAGATCGATGCCTCCGGCGAGGCGATCGTGATCACCTTCGTCCCCAATGCCCCGATCGACCCGGCCCAGCTGATCCGCATGGTCCAGCGCGACAAGACCATGCGCCTGGCCGGTCCGGAGAAACTGCGCATCGAGCAGAAGACGGCCAACCTGGACGCACGGCTGCAACTGCTGCGGGCCGTGTTCAAAGGACTGGGTGCGGAGTCGGCTGGAGTCGGGGGTCGGGACACGGCAGTCTCGGCACAGACGCCGCCGCTGCCGCCAACGAGCGCCCGCCGGAAGTAGCGTCGGAAGTAGGCCGTCGCCCCGGCGCAGGTCGGGGCCCAATTTGGCCTTTCGGTACCAAACAAAAGACACTGGGTTCCCGCCTGCGCGGGAACGACGGCCATAGGGATTCCCTCACGCGTCCGTTATCCCCGCGAAGGCGCGGATCAAATGGGCGTTGATGGAACGGTTCCGGCGGCCTCGTGGCGGTGTCATCCCCGCGAAAGCGGGGATCCAATGGGGCGGTGCTGCGAAGTGGATTCCCGCTTGCGCGGCAATGACACGGTGATGCGCGGCGAGCCGCTTACATTTGCCGACCCGCGACGCGCCACTCCTGACTCCCTGCTCGCCACTCTCGACTGCCGACTCCCCTCAATCTGCCCAGCCACTTGCCAATGCCGCGCCATGGAACGGGAGCATCACCATAGCGTGGTGCGCTTGCACAAGGCGATGGCCTGCAATGACGGAATCGGCGTGCCAGGGCGGCGCGGCGTGCCTTTTCGCACGGCCTTTCCGCCCCACTTTGTGCCTCATTGGGTACAGGACTTGCGTCGCCGCACTCGACGCGCGGGCCGTTGTGACGCAAGCTTTGCCCCGCCGCCGTTGGCCCTGTCTTCGGGCTCCACCGGCACTCCTTGCACTCCTGGCACCGCCTTGGCACCCATATGCAGCACACCACACAACTGACCAAGCATGCATTCGCGATCGTGCTGGCCGGCGGCCGCGGCAGCCGGCTGATGCAGCTGACGGACCGGCGCTCCAAACCTGCGGTCTACTTTGGGGGCAAGTTCCGCATCATCGACTTCACGCTGTCCAACTGCCTGAACTCGGGCATTCGCCGGATCAGCGTCGCCACCCAGTACAAGTCGCACAGCCTGCTGCGCCACCTGCAGCGCGGCTGGTCGTTTCTGAAGAGCGAGATGAACGAGTTCATCGATCTCTTGCCCGCTCAGCAACGGCTTGATGAAAACTCCTGGTACCGCGGCACCGCAGACGCGGTGTTCCAGAACCTGGACATCGTGCAGTCCTACGAGCCCGATTACGTCGTGATCCTGGCCGGCGATCACATCTACAAAATGGACTACGGCCGCATGCTGGCCGACCATGTGGCGCGCGGCTTTGGCTGCACGGTGGGCTGCATCGAGGTGCCGCTGTCGGAGGCGCATGCCTTTGGCGTGATGGACATCGACGCGGGCCGGCGCATCGCGCGCTTCATTGAAAAGTCGCCCACGCCGCCGGCGATGCCCGACAAGCCCGATCGCGCGCTGGCCAGCATGGGCATCTACATCTTCAACGCCAGCTATCTGTACGAGATCCTGCAGCGCGACAGCGCCGACCCCGCATCCAGCCGCGACTTTGGCAAGGACATCATCCCGCGCGCGGTACAAGACCGACAGGCCTGTGCCCATCCGTTTGCCGAGAGCTGCGTGATGACGGGCGGCGAGTCCGAGCCGTACTGGCGCGATGTCGGCACGGTCGACGCCTATTGGGAAGCAAACATCGACCTGACCGCGACCGAGCCCAAGCTCGACATGTACGACCGCGAGTGGCCCATCTGGACCCACCAGGAGCAGTTGCCGCCGGCCAAGTTCGTGCACAACCAGCCAGACCGGCGCGGCATGGCGGTGGAGTCGATCGTCTCGGGCGGCTGCATCATCTCGGGGGCGTTGTTCCGCTCGCTGCTGTTTTCCAACTGCCGCGTGCATTCATACACCAAGGTCAACTGGTCAGTGCTCTTGCCCAAGGTCGAGGTGGGCCGCCATGCGCGCCTGCACAAGGTGATCGTCGACCGCGGCTGCATCATCCCCGAGGGCATGGTGATCGGCGAAGACCCGGTCGAGGACGCGCGGCGGTTTTATCGCACCGACAATGGCGTGGTGCTGGTGACGCGCGAGATGCTCGCCAGGCTCGTGTGACCATGCCGGCGACACATGACGCGCAGTCGCTGCGCGTCCTTCACGTTGCAGCCGAGATCTACCCGTGGGTCAAGACCGGGGGTCTGGCGGATGTCATGGGTGCGCTGCCCGCCAGCCTGGCGCACGGGGGTCTCGATGTGCGCGTGCTGCTGCCGGGACTGCCGCCGCTGATGCAGGCGTTACGCGAGGAGCGGCCGGTGGTGCGCCTCGGGCGAGCTGCAGAACCCCACACGGGTTTCCTCGAAACTGC
>JBIIZX010000331.1:0-4474 GCA_044346055.1 Burkholderiaceae bacterium
GGTGCCCGTGTCCTCGGGTCGCTCCAGCGGCTTTGTCTCCGGGGGCATTGGCTGGGGCGGGGGCGGGCGCGGTCGCTACGGCGGCATTGGCGTTGGCACGGCACCGGTGGTGATCGACAACGGCGAGGGTGCCGCAGCCAAGGCGCTCCTGCAGGCCGCCGACGGCAGCGGCCTGCGCTGCGACTTTCGCGGACTGCAGCCCAGCAGTTCTGCCGGTGGCACCTGCCAGGATGACAAGGGCCTGGTGTACGACGTACAGATTCGATTGAAGCGCTGAACCCGCAGGCGCTCCGGGCGCCCGCATTCCATTACACGATGAGCCAAAAAGATGACGCATAACCTGCATAACACGCTCCAGAGACTCAATCTTGGCGGCAAGAAGGCGCAGTACTACTCGCTGCCCGAACTGGCCAAGACCTATCCCGCGGTTAAGCGCCTGCCCGTGTCGATCCGGCTGGTGCTCGAGTCCGTGCTGCGCAACTGTGACGGCAAGAAGATCACAGAGGAGCATGTGAAGCAGCTGGCCAATTGGAAGCCCACTGCGCAGCGGGTCGACGAGATTCCGTTCATTGTCGCGCGCGTGGTGCTTCAGGACTTCACCGGCGTGCCGCTGCTGGCCGACCTGGCTGCGATGCGTAGCGTGGCTGCCAAGACCGGCAAGAACCCCAAGACCATCGAGCCGCTGGTGCCGGTGGACCTGGTGGTCGATCACTCGGTGATGATCGATCACTTTGGCGGCAAGGACTCGCTCGATCTGAACATGAAGCTGGAGTTCTCGCGCAACCGCGAGCGCTATGAGTTCATGAAGTGGGGCATGCAGGCGTTTGACACATTTGGCGTGGTGCCGCCGGGCTTTGGCATCGTGCACCAGGTCAACCTCGAGTATCTGGCGCGCGGCGTGCACAACAAGAATGGCGTGCTTTATCCGGACACGCTGGTGGGCACCGACAGCCACACCACGATGATCAACGGCATTGGCGTGGTGGGATGGGGCGTGGGCGGCATCGAGGCCGAGGCCGGCATGCTGGGCCAGCCCGTGTACTTCCTGACACCGGACGTGGTGGGCCTGGAGCTCAAGGGCAAGCTGCGCGAGGGGGTTACTGCCACCGATCTCGTGCTGACCGTGACCGAGATGCTGCGCAAGGCCAAGGTGGTCGGCAAGTTTGTCGAGTTCTATGGCCAGGGCACGCAATCGCTGTCGGTCACCGACCGTGCCACCATCGCCAACATGGCGCCGGAGTACGGCGCCACGATGGGGTTCTTCCCGGTCGACGAGAAGACGATCACCTACTTTGAGGGCACCGGCCGCACCAAAGACGAGATCGCCGCATTCGAGGCCTACTTCAAGGCGCAGAACCTGTTCGGCGTTCCCAAGGCAGGCGAGATCGACTACAGCACTGTGCTGTCGCTGGACCTGTCGACCGTCGCGCCCTCGCTGGCCGGCCCCAAGCGACCGCAGGACCGGATCGAGATCGGCAGCGTCAAGAGGACCTTCGGCAAGCTCTTTTCCAATCCGGCCAGCGCCGCCGGTGCCGACAGCGGCTTCAACCAGCCTGCCGAAAAGCTCAACCAGGTGTTCAAGACCGCCGGTGGCATCGCAGTGAAAAATGGTGATGTGCTGATCGCCGCCATCACCAGTTGCACCAACACGTCCAACCCGGGCGTGCTGCTGGCCGCTGGCCTGCTGGCCAAGAAGGCGGCCGAGCGCGGCCTGACGGTGAAACCGCACATCAAGACCTCGCTCGCCCCAGGCTCGCGCATCGTCACCGAGTACCTGACCAAGACGGGGCTCTTGCCCTACCTTGAGAAGCTGGGCTTCAGCGTGGCGGCCTACGGCTGCACGACCTGCATCGGCAATGCCGGCGATCTCACCGCGGAGCTCAATGAGGTCATCACCAAGAACGACCTCGTGTGCTCGGCCGTGCTCTCCGGCAACCGCAACTTCGAGGCGCGCATCCATCCCAACATCAAGGCCAACTTCCTTGCCTCGCCGCCGCTGGTGGTGGCCTATGCCATTACCGGTACCGTGCTGACCGACCTGATGAGCGAGCCGCTTGGCAAGGGCACGGACGGCAAGGACGTCTGGATAGGTGATGTGTGGCCCACCTCGGAAGAGATCCACGCGCTCATGAAGTACGCCATGGATCCAAAGGCGTATGCCGCCAACTACGGCAAAGTGAAATCGGCGCCCGGCGCGCTGTGGGAAAAGATCGGCTCCTCGACCGGCCAGACCTACAACTGGCCGACCTCGACCTACATCGCCGAGCCGCCATTTTTCGACGGCTTCTCGATGCAACCTGCCACCATGCCGCAGGTGAACAATGCCCGCGCGCTGGGCATCTTCGGCGACTCGATCACCACCGACCACATCTCGCCGGCCGGCTCGATCAAGGATAGCTCGCCTGCGGGCAAATGGCTCCTGGCCAACGGCGTCATCAAGGCCGACTTCAACAGCTACGGCTCGCGCCGTGGCAACCACGAAGTCATGATGCGCGGCACCTTCGCCAATGTGCGCATCAAGAACCTGATGATCCTGCCGCAGGCCGATGGCGCACGCGTCGAGGGTGGCATCACGCGCCACATTCCCTCGGGCGAGCAGATGTCGATCTACGACGCGGCCATGCGCTACATCGCCGACGGCGTTCCAACCATCGTCTTTGGGGGCGAGGAGTACGGCACCGGCTCATCGCGCGACTGGGCCGCCAAGGGCACGCAGCTGCTCGGCGTCAAAGCCGTGGTGGCGCGCAGCTTCGAGCGGATTCACCGCAGCAACCTGGTCGGCATGGGTGTCCTGCCGCTGCAGTTCGTGGGCAATGACAGCGCGCAGACCCTGGGCCTGACGGGCGATGAGACCTTTGATATTGAAGGCATCGGCACCGATCCGAAGCCGCAGCAGGACGCGACACTCGTCATCACGCGCAAGGATGGGTCATCTCAACGCGTGACCCTGAAGCTGCGCATCGACACACCGATCGAGGTCGACTACTACAAGCACGGCGGTATTCTTCCGTTCGTGCTCAGGCAGCTGCTGGCAGCCTGACGGCTGCGGGTCGTCGCTTGTGGATTGCGGCACCGCCCGCAAGCAGGACGGGGGGGCTAGCTGGCCCCCGTTGCGCATCTGCGGCAACAATTGGGGACAACGATGGATTCGGTACAAGCAGCCTCACGCAAGGCCGAGGTCAAGCCGGCAAAGCGTGCGTCAGTCAAGTGGATCGGCGCAGCCCTTGGCATTCTGATGGCCGCTGCCGCGGCCTTGTTTGCGATCGGCGTGTTCAAGCCCGACCCGGCCAAGGTGGCGCGCGCGGCCAACACCAAGGCCGCAGCAGCCATCCAGGCCCTCCCGGCCAACGCCGATGCGGCGGCCACCATGGCCGTCTTGAACCAGATCGTGGTGCCCTTTGCGGCCGGCAGCAATGCACTACCACCCGAGGCAGAAGAGGTGCTCAAGGTGGCAGCGCAGAAGATCAGTGCACTGCCTGAAAGCACCCGCATCGACGTCGTGTCGCTCGCGGCCACCATGCCCAAGAGCGAACCGGAGTTCCGGCTCATTCTCGAGCGCTCGAGTGCAGTGATCAGCTTCATGGAAAAAAATGGCGTTGCCGCCGGCCGGCTGCGTGCGATCGGCTCGTCGGCGCCGATGCCACCGGGCAAGCAGGCCGACGCCTACACCGGGCCGCTCATCACCTTCCGCGCTGAAAGCGCAAAATGAGCGAGCACCAGGGCACCCGTGGTGGCTCGTCCGCCGGTTCGTTTGTGGATGAGCCGCCGCCCATCGAGTCGCGCACCGACACTGGCAGCGGCTTCTGGAACATCGGCTGGCCGCTGCTGGCGCTGTCGCTCATCGTGCTTATGAGCGTGCATGCTTGCGTGAAGTAGTTGCAACGCATGTCGCGCCGCATGACCCATCGTGGTCTCAGCCATGCCGCGTGACGCCGGCAGTCCCTCCTCGGCACGCAATGTGCTCGGCGAGCCGCTGGCCTCCTGCTGCGCGGACCCTGTGACCGGGTTCTATCGCGATGGTTACTGCCACACCGGGCCGCAAGATGCCGGATCGCACACCGTGTGCGCGCAGATGACCGCGCAATTCCTGCATTTCTCACTGGCGCGTGGCAATGACCTCATCACGCCGCGCCTGCAGTACCGCTTCCCGGGCCTGAAGGCCGGCGATCGCTGGTGCCTCTGCGCGATGCGCTGGCAGGAGGCGCTTCAAGCGGGCGTTGCGCCGCCAGTTGTCCTCGCGGCCTGCCACGAAAACGCATTGCGCCACGTGCGCCTTACGGACCTCCAGCAGCACTCGCTCGCCTAGCCAGCATCGACTCGAGCGGCGGCCTGAACGCGACCCGCGGCGGCTCTGAACGCCGCGCTGCCGCCTCGCAGTTCAGCCCTCTCGCACGCCGCTTGCGCAGATCCAGCCATATCGGTAGGGCCCGGAGCAGCAGCAGAGTCAGGCCGGCCTCGCGCGCAGGCAGGCATC
>JBIIZX010000332.1:0-4471 GCA_044346055.1 Burkholderiaceae bacterium
GCGTGGTCTGCCCCGGCGTGTAGCCGAAGACGATGCCGGCAAACGGCTCGAGGATGAGGTCCTGCGCGCTGTAGGCAAGCATCGAGACGAAGATGAACAGCGTGAAGGCGCGCGCCTGCGGCTCCTGCCACACATCGCGCAGCGCCTGCAGAAAGCTGGGGGGCGGCGCGTCAGCTGCGTCGGATGCTGCCGGGTCCTTGGCAGCAGGCGGCTTGCCCTCCATGCCCCACACCGCCGCCAGCGTGATGGCCAGCGCAATGGCGGCCACCGCACTCGTGATGAGCACCAGCCGCAACGGCGTAAACGGATCGAGCAGCGCGCCAACCGCGCCTGCCGTGACGATGAAGCCCAGGATCATCATCACCCAGACCAGCGTGGCGGCGGCGCTGCGGCGCTCAGGGGCCGTTCGCACCGCCAGCAGCACCAGCAGCGAGGTGCCGGCCGCGCCAACGCCCACGCCGATCAACACGAAGGCCAGCACCGCGAGCACGATGCCAGCGACCAGCGCTGATTGCATCCACGCGATCGCCACCGATGCCAGCACGCCACCGAGAGCGAGGGTTGCCATGCCGCCGACAATCCATGGCGTGCGCTGCCCACCGACATCGGAGCCATGGCCCAGCCGCGGACGCAGCACCTGGATCGCGTAGTGGATCGCCACCAGGACTCCGGGCAGCAGCGCCGGCAGCGCCAGCTCGACCACCATCACGCGGTTCATGGTGGAGGTGGTCAGCACGACGATCGCACCGAGCGCGGTCTGTACCAGACCCAGTCGCACGATGCCCAACCACGACAGCGGTCGCAACGCCGCTGCGTTTGCCGTGCTCACTGTGCCGCCCCAGGCAGGCTGCGGATCGCAAAGGCCGCGATCATCATGCCGGCGACGTAGAAGTTGACGCCGAAGGCCGACAGCCACAGCGCGCGCTGCACCGGTGCGCGCAGGAAGCGCGCCATCATGGCCAGTTGCACGGCCAGCACCGCGGCCACGGCGAGCGCGTGCCACGGCTTGCCCCAGGCAATCAGCAGTGCGACAACGATCGCCTGCGGGATCGACATGAAGGCGCAGGCCACCCAGGCCGCACGCTGCGGCCCCAGGCGCGCCGGCAATGAGCCGACGCCGCTCTTCAGATCGCCCGCGATCGACTTGTAGTCGTTCAGCGTCATGATCCCGTGGGCGCCAATGCCATAGAGCAGCGCCAGCAAGAACACCGGCATGGCCGGGGCCGTGCCTCCGAGGACCGCCGCGGCACCCGTGACCCACGCCAGGCTCTCGTACGACAGGCCGACCGCGGCATTGCCCCACCAGCCATTGCGCTTCAGGCGCAGCGGCGGCGCGCTGTAGGCCCAGGCAAGCAGCACACCAAGCGTGGCGGCAGCGAACACCCAGGGACCAAGAAAGGTGGCGACGAGGAGTGACAGCGCAGACCATGCCAGCGCGATGTACAGACCCCAACGGCCGGGAACCCGGCCCGACGGAATCGGCCTATGCGGCTCGTTGATGGCATCCACGTGCCGGTCGAACCAGTCGTTCACGGCCTGGCTGGCAGCACACAGGAGCGGGCCGGCGAGCAGCACGCCAAGCAGCAGCACCCACCACTGCGAGGCCAGCGGCACGCCGGCGGACACCGCACCGCAGGCAAAGGCCCACATCGGCGGAAACCATGTGATGGGCTTCAGCAGTTCGAGAATCACCCCCGGCGCGGGCAATGGATGTGGAGCGGCCGGTGACAGCGCACGCATCATGGCGTTACAGTAGTCATGACACAAGACGGCGTCAACCTAGATTGACACTTTTCTTCGCTGCCTTGGTGAGGTTTCTTGACCCGGCATAGGGATCTCGACCGCTTCCTGCCCTCAGGCCGCAGTCGGCACCGGCACCGGCCGCACTCGCAAGGCCCAGATCACCCCGGCCACCAGCAGCACGACCCCCGCCCCGGTCATGGCCGGCGGCCATTGGCCGCGCAGCACAAAGGCGTAGGCAAGCGCCGCCAGCGTTTCGAACACGATCAGTTGTCCCACGAGGGTCGTGGGCAGCCGCTGGCTGGCCTTGTTCCAGCACAGCGTGCCGAGCCAGGAGGCGAGCAGGCCGATGGCAAGCATCAGCAGCACGAAGCGCGCCGGCACCGGCCCCAGCGGCCAGTGAAAGCGCAGGCTGCCACCGGTCGCGGCGTCGAACAACAGCAACAGGCCCAGGCCGGCGAGCGCAAGCGGCAGCGTCGCAACCCCTTGCGCGGTGGCCCACACGCGCGGACTGCGGTCGGGGTGCGCGCGCAGCCAGTCGGCATTGCGGATCGGATACCAGGTCCAGCAGGCGACGGCACCGACGGCGAGCAACGCGCCCAAGGCGGAGGTCGCAGGCTCGGCGCCGCCGCTGGCGCGCAACTGCAGCAGTTCCGCATGGTTCACCAAGGCAACGCCGGCCGCGATCAGCAGCAGCGACGGCGCCAGACGGGACCAGGACAGGCGGCCATCGCCGCGCCGGGTTGCCTCGCCGCGGCGCAGGTTGGAGGTGATCGCAATGACCACCGGCAGCGTGCCGATGATCATGGTCGGCAGCGGCCCGCCAGCGCGCTGGATTGCCGCTGCCAGCAGCAGGTAGTAGAGGAGGTTGCCGATCAGCGCGAGCTTGGCGGCCTCCAGCCAGTCGGCCCGCGTCAGCTCGCGCAGCTTGCGCCAGTCGAGCAGCGCAAGCGGCAAGGCGATCAGCCCGAAAGCGATGTAGCGCCCGACCGACAGCAGCGCGGCCGGGTATTGCGGCAGCAGCAGCGGCGCGATGAACACCAGGCCCCACATCAGGCCGGCCGCCAGCGCGAACAAGACGCCGAGAGTCATTGGCGAGTCGGGAGTTGTTGGTCGGGAGTCGGGAGTTGCGAGGTAGGAGTCTGTGGCTCGCGCAGTAAGAGGTCGAATGGCT
This sequence comes from Burkholderiaceae bacterium, assembly GCA_044346055.1. Classification (GTDB taxonomy): domain Bacteria; phylum Pseudomonadota; class Gammaproteobacteria; order Burkholderiales; family Burkholderiaceae_F; genus JALHMQ01. The sequence continues at coordinate 2,915 of JBIIZX010000332.1, forward strand.
GCAGGGAAGGTGCAAGAAAACGCGCCGCGACTCCGAAGCCTCGTGTCTTGACTGCCGACTCTCGACCCCAACTCCCGACTATCAGCACCCGAATCCCGACTGCCCTTCAATCTCCAATCTGCTGCAGCAGATACAGCCGCTGGTAGATGCCGCCCTCGATCGCCATCAACTGCTCGTGCGAGCCCTGCTCGGCCACGCGGCCGTGGTTCAGGACGAAGATGCGATCGGCCGCGCGGATGGTCGACAGGCGGTGTGCTATGGCGATCACCGTGGTGCGGCCGCGCAGCTCGGCGAGCGCCGCCTGCACGCGCTGTTCGGTCTCGCTGTCGATGCGTGAGGTGGCCTCGTCCAGGTACAGCACGCGCGGCGCGCCGGCCAGGGCGCGCGCCACCGCGATCAGCTGCTTCTGGCCCGAAGACAGTCGGGTGCCGCCCTCGCCCAGCGGCGTGTCGTAGCCGCGCTCCAGCGCCGTGATGACGTCGTGCACGCGCGCCGCACGCGCGGCCGCTTCAATCCGCTCCTGCGGCAGGCCACGCCCCATGTCGATGTTTTCGCGCGCGCTGGCACCGAGCAGGAACGGCTCCTGGGGCACCAGGCCGACATCGGAACGGAAGTGCTCGTCGCCAATCGTCTCCAGCGGAATGCCATCGATGTCGATGCGCCCGGCCTGCGGCGAATAAAAGCGCAGCAGAAGCGACAGCAAGGTCGACTTGCCGCTCCCGGTATGGCCAACGATGCCGACGAAGCTGCCCGCCTGCGCCGTGAACGACAGGTCGTGCAGCACCGGCTCGGCAGAGTCATAGCCGAAGGTGACATCACGCGCCTCGACCTTGCCGCCGCTGATGCGCCGCTGGTGCACCACGCGCGGCGCCTGGCCTTCCTGCAAAAGCGTGTTGACGCGCGCAGCGGCGATGATCGACTGCTGAACCAGCGAAAACTGCATGGTGATCTGGATCAGCGGATCGGCCACGCGCGACACATAGGCGATGAAGGCATACAGCAGGCCCACCTGCACGCCGTCGACCTGGGCCGAGCCCGCCACCCCGATCACCAGCACGATCAACAGCACCGTGCACAGGTCGAGTGCCGGCCGCAGCAGCCAGGCATTGGCGCGGATCTCGCCCATGCGCGCGCGGTAGTGCGCTTCATTGGTGGCCGAGAAGCGGCGTGCAAAGCGCGCCGTGCTCGACGATGCCTGCAGCACGTTCATGCCGGCAATGCCCTCGGCCACCTGCGCGTTGATGTCGCTGCGCAGCTCGCGCGAGCGCGTGACCGCCACCGACGACAGCCGCTGGTAACCCAGCACGATCAGCACGGTGGCCGGCAGCAGCAACAGCATGATGAGCATCAACCGCCAGTCCAGCCAGGCCATGGCCAGCACCACGCCAAACAGCACCGTGATGCCATAGAGCAGCTCGAACAGCACTTGGGTGAACAGCTGCCGCACCTGCTCGGTGTCATTGGTGATGCGCGTGACCAGCTGTCCGGTGATGGCTTTGTCAAAGTAGGCGACCGGCAGCCGCAGCACGTGCGTGTAAACACTCTCGCGCAGCCGCA
>JBIIZX010000023.1:0-14919 GCA_044346055.1 Burkholderiaceae bacterium
GGCGGCAGTTTGTGGTGCGGCGGCCGCTCCGGCCGGCCGGCCCCACTCCGGCTCGCTTCGCATCGGCGCGTAGGCTTCCCGAAATCGAGGTTGACTCACCTGCAATGAACTGCGATCTATGCACCAACGACGGGGGCACGCTCGTGCTGCGCACGGCCGAGCTGCGCGTGGTGCTGGTCGACGACGCCGATCACCCGGGCTTTTGCCGGGTGATCTGGAACGCGCACGTCAAGGAAATGACAGAGCTTGAGCCCGCGCAGATGGCACGCTTCATTGGCGCGGTGTTCTCGGTTGAAGACGCGCTGCGCACAGTGCTTGCGCCAGAGAAAATCAACCTCGCCAGCCTGGGCAACGTGACGCCGCACCTGCACTGGCACGTAATCCCGCGGTTTGCGACCGACGCCCACTTTCCCAACCCCATCTGGGGCGAGCGTCAGCGCGAGGAAGCACCCGAGCAACGCGCCGCGCGGGCGGCCAAGCGCGCACTGCTGAGCGACGAAATCAGAAGTCGACTGCCTGCAACCGCCTGAAGCACTGCGGCGCGCATGTCAGCTGGCGCAGGCGGCGAACTTCGCCTGCGCAAAGTCTTTCTGCAGCGCCTGCAGCTTGTCCACGGCGGCGGCATCGAGCGCCTTGATCGTAAAGCGCGTGCCCTGTAGCGCGGACGGCTTGTCGGCCACGCGTGCACCCTTGACGCCGCGCTTTTCGAGCTCGGCGAGATGGTTTTTGACCAGTTCGCTGTCCTTGAATGAAGCCAGCGCGATGCCGTTGCGCAGCGGCGTGTTCTCGCCCAGCACCACGAGGTCGCGTACGCCCAGCTTGCGCAGTTCGGTGGCGGCTCGGTCGGCCTCGGCGCGCGTCTTGAAGGGCGGCACGTAGACCATGATCCAGCCGGGCATCTCGACATTGCGCGCGCTCAGGCGCTCGCCCAGCTCAAGCGCATCGAGCCGCGCCTTGGCGCGCGCGGCCTCGGTGATGGAAAAATCCCCCCACTCGGCGCAGGCTTGGCCGCTGGCCAGATCGAGTGCCGCGAGCGAGAACGGTGCGTTCGCCTGTTTTGCCGCCTGCTCGCGCGCCTTGTCCTTTAGCTGCTGCACCTCGACCGGCGTGAGCACGCGAATGCGCTCGGTCGCGATCTGCTGCGCGACGCGGCCGGGCTCGCGACCGCCGCCGTCGGGTAACGTGCCAAAAACGCCCTGCTGCCAAGCGTAAAGCGCAAGGTTGATGAGCAGGAGCAGGAGAAAGGCAAGCTTCACGGCAGGAGCAACGAGGCGATCGAGCGCTCGAGTTTGGGCGAGAGTGTTCTAGAGCTGGCGGAGCTTAGCGGGCGCGATTCAATGAATGCGAATTCCTTGGCAGCCCGCAAGCGTGCTTCAGCGGAACACCGGGATCGGCTCGCTGGCAGCCACGGTCTCCCGCCGTTCATTGTGCGCGCGCAGTGCCACGCCGCGCAGCGGCAGACCATTTTCGAGCGAGATGGAGCTGACGGCCTTCTCGTTGAGCACCGAGCGCGTGAGCGGCCCCAGCAGCGCGCGACCGCGCCCGCCCGTGAGCAGCAGGCGCGGCGGGTCCTTCTGTGCGTGATCGAGCTCGGCAGCAAACTCGCGCACCACGTTCTCGACGAGGCCCAGCTGCGCGTAGAACACGCCGGTGGCGATCGCGTCTTCGGTGCTGGTCGGATGCACACCCAGCGACGACGGCAGCTCTTCGATCAGCGGCAGCCGGGCGGTGCCACGCGCCAGGCTCATGCGCATGAGATCAAAGCCCGGTGCGATCACGCCGCCCAGGAACACCGCCGCCTTCAGCGGCTCGGCGCGCACGCAATCCACCGTGGTCGCCGTGCCGGCGCTCACCACCACCAGCGACTCGTCCGGGAACTTGGCGCAGGCCGCGATCATCCCGTGCCACCGATCGGCACCCAGCTGCGCCGAATTCTTGTAGCCGTTGATCAGCGCCGCCGAGTGCGCCACGCCGCGCCCCTCGAAGTGGCGTTGCGTGCTGAACCAGTTGATCTCCAGGCCGCTGGCCACACGCACCGCGCGCTCGATGGCGTACACCACCGCCGGGTCGGCCACGCTCACGCCATAGGCCGCCGTCAGCGGCAGAACCTGCCAGGCTGCGACCAGTTGCGTCTGCAAGTCGGCCGTCGCCACATGCCCCTGCACGCCGCTGCCGACGAACTTCAGGCCCGAAGGATCGCTCACGGCCCATTTGACGGCCGTGTTGCCGGCATCGACCACCAGCCAGGTCACCGGGCTGCTCCGTCGTATCCACTGGCCCGCACCGACGTCTCGCCGCTGGTAAAGCGCAGCACCTTGCTGTCGACTTCCACCAGCAAATGCCCCTCGCCGTCGACGCCAAGGGCGCGACCGTGGGCGACACGCGTGCCCTGCTCGAGCACGTCGATCGGCTGATTGAGGTCGGCAAAGCGCGCCATGAAGTGCGCTTGCTGCGGCACAAAGCCGTCGCGCTCGGTGGCGCGCACAGCACCCACCACGGCCGCGGCCAGCCGGCCCAGCCAGTACTCGCGTTCGCGAGCCACGGCCTCCAGCGGCACCAGGTCCACCAGCCCGGCCGCCGGCTGCTGGATCGAGGCACGCGCAGCGTCATCAATCCAAACATTGATGCCTACGCCGATCACCGCGGTGCGGCGGCCCTCGCGATCCACGCCGAGTTCAGCCAGCACGCCGCCCAGCTTGGCGCGCCGGCCTGCACGCACGAGCAGCAGGTCGTTGGGCCACTTGAGCTGCAGCAGGTCATCGGTTGCGACCACGCCGGCAAAATTGGCCAGCGTGGTGAGTTCCTCGGCGAGCGCCACGCCGACGGCCAGCGTCACGCCCAGCGGCGGCTGCGCGCGTTGCAGGGGCAGCGCCACCGAGAACTGCAGCGCCGCTCCGGGGGTGGCATACCAGCGCCGGCCCATGCGGCCGCGCCCGGCACGCTGCGACAGCGCGCAGCGCAGCCACAGTTGGTCGGCGGCCGGCACCTGCGCGCGGGCACGATTGAGCAGATCGGTATTGGTGGAGTCGGTCTCCTGCACCGCTTCAACGGTGGCGCCGGCATAGGCGAACGCGCTCTCGATCGCGCCCACACGCAGCGGCTGCACGAAGGCGGCGCGCTGCGCGGCCGTCACTGCAATGGGTGCAGGAGCGGCAACGGCAGCGCTGGCGCTGCGCTGATCAGTACGGGCGACGGACACGCTCATGACGCAATGGCGACGGTTCGACGAGAAATGGCGGCGCAAGGTGGCCGCGAAAAGGTGGCAACAGAAGGTGTCGGCAAGACGACGACAGGAATGTGACCACCAGACATATACGATCGTACCGTCCGCCCCCCGAAGAAAAGCCGCCGATTTTCTCCTCGCCTCTCTGGTCTAACGTGTAGCGTCTGGCCGGGATAGGCAATTCGGATCACGAATGTGCGGATCACCAGCGCGCAGACCCCCAAAATGGCATGAAGCGCGATCCCGCACGCATCCTGGTCCCGGCAGACAAGCCGTGGCAGCGGCGCGCCTCGCCGCTGTCGCGCAGTGCGCTGCTGGTCTACCTGGTGCTGGTTGTCTATGCGGGGCTGGCGCCGTGGGCCGGCTGGCGCGACCTCGGCGTGGACCCGTTCGCCTACCTGGCGGCGCCCGTGCCGCGCTGGGTCACGCCGTTTGACCTCATCGTCAACGTGCTCGGCTACATGCCACTGGGCGCCTTGCTGGTGCTGGCCTTGCACCCGCGCTTGCGCGGCGCAGCCGCGGTCGCGGTGGCTGCACTGGCCGGTGTGCTGCTGGCCGGCAGCATCGAAGCGCTGCAGACCTACCTTCCCACCCGGGTTGCGTCGAACATCGACCTCGCCACCAACGCCGCCGGCGCCCTGTTGGGCGCGCTGCTGGCCGCGCCGCTGGCCTCGGCGTTGATTGACCGAGGACGATTGCAACAGCTGCGCGCCCGCTGGTTCCTGCGTGACGCCAGCTTGCTGCTGGTGCTGCTCGCGCTGTTTCCGTTTGCGCAGGTGAGCACCGCGGCGATGTTGTTTGGCAACGGCCGGGTGGTACACGACGCAGTGTTGCTCGAGGTCCTCGGCTGGCTGCCGCCGGGCGCGCTGCTGGAGTTGTTCACCCCGGCGGAATTCGTGCTCGCCGAGGCCCTGGTCGTGGTGGCGGCCGTCCTGGCCACAGGGCTCACGCTGGCCGCCCTCGCACAGCCGTTTGCGCCACGCCGCCGGCTGTTGCTGGCGTTTGTGGCGCTTGCACTGATCGTCAAGACCTTTGCTTACGCGTGGCTGTTCGGCCCGTCCAAGGCGCTGCTTTGGCTCACGCCGGGGGCCGTCGGCGGCCTGGCCGTTGGCCTGCTGGCGCTGCTGGTGGCTGCGGACAGTCGCCCGCGCGCGCTGCTGCTGGGCGCGGTGGTGGCCGCGCTGGTCTGGCTGCTGGTGGTCAACCTGGTGCCCGCCAACCCGTACGCCGGCGATCTGATTGGCATCTACCGCCGCGGGCGCCTGCGTCACTTCACAGCGATTGCCGAGTGGCTGACATCCTCATGGCCGTGGCTTTTGCTAGGCGCATTGATGCTGCTCGGCGTGCGCCGCGCGCAACTGCAACCAAGCGGTTGAAACGGGGCCACCGGGGACCTTCGCGCACAGCGTGCAAAGCAAAAAACAGCGCCGACGGGCCGTAGACTTGCTGGCTTGGTCGCGCGGCGATTCCACGGCCGCTTCACCTCGACGCAATCATTCTCCGCAGCCCAAGGTCATGAGCTACTTCCAGCGCCACGTGTTCTTCTGCCTCAACCAGCGCGACGAAGGTCGTGCCTGCTGCAACAGCCACAACGCGACCGTGATGCAGGCGCACGCAAAGGACCGCGTCAAGGCGCTGGGACTGAACGGCGAGGGCAGGATCCGCATCAACAAGGCCGGCTGCATGGACCGCTGCGACAACGGCCCGGTGCTCGTGGTCTACCCCGAAGCCACCTGGTACACCTATGTCGATCAGCACGACATCGACGAGATCGTCGATGAGCACCTGGTCAACGGGCGGGTGGTGGAGCGGCTGAAGATCCAGGACAAGGATTGAGTTGACAGGATTGAGGGATGAGCGACGTGTGTCCACGCTGCTCGGTTCTCAATCCTCACTCCTCGAGCCTCAGTCCTCACGCCTGATCTCCATGAATCGCACTGAACGCCTCAGCATTGACGGCCTGGTGGGGCCCATCGAGGTCGCGCTCGACTTTCCGGTCGGCACGCCGACGGGCTGCGCTTTCGTCGGGCACCCGCATCCGCTCTACGGCGGCACGCTCGACAACAAGGTGGCGGCTACACTCGCGCGCGCGTTTGCTGCGCTCGGCTGGATCGCAGTGCGACCCAACTTTCGCGGGGTCGGTGGCAGCGCCGGCACCCACGACCACGGCGATGGCGAGACCGAGGATTTCCTGCACCTGATTGCACAGGTGCCAGAGCAGCTGGGCGTGGCAAATGGCGCGCAGGCCATCGGCGGATTTTCTTTCGGCTCGTTTGTGGCTGCACGCGCGGCGGAGCGGCTTGCCGCGCAGGGCGCAGCGCCGCGGTACCAGATCTATGTCGGCTCGGCGGCCGGCAAGTGGCCGATGCCCAAGGTGCCGGCGCATGCGCTGGTGGTGCATGGCGAACATGACGAGACCATCCCTCTGGGCGATGTGCTCGACTGGGCGCGGCCGCAGGATCTGCCGGTCGTCGTGCTGCCCGGCGCCGATCACTTTTTTCACAAGCGCCTGTCGATCCTCAAGCAGCTGATCGTCAATCACGTCGCAGCCCAGCGTTTGCTCGCGGGCGCACCCCAAGTTGACTCACCACAGTAAAGTCGTTACAAGACGTCGCACTCAAGCGCCGGACGTCGGAGCGGTCCGCTCTGTCCTGCACGCCGAGCGACAAGGCGTCAACAACACGGGCAATGACACTGGCTGCACCGCGCCCTGCGTGGTGCTCTCATAATGATGGACGAGCGTCTCGTCTTCAGCAAGACTCCAAAGGGTGTAGCCGAGGTGGCAGCGCGCAGTGCGGCGCTAAGCCTGACAGCGCGCCGCATCCTGATCATGGTCGACGGCAAGCGCACGGTGGCCGATCTCGGTTTGCTGCTCAAGCCCGGCGAGATCGATGCCGTGCTCACGACCCTTGAACAGCAGGGCTTTGTGGCGCGCGGCGGCGAGCCGCCGGCGCGTCAGGGGCCAAGCACGCATGTGCTCGAGGCGACCACCGTGGGGCCGCTCGATGTCAACACGGTCGGCGGCGCGTTCGAGGAACGCATCCTGCTCACGCTGGAAGAAGCCAAGCGCCGCGGCGTGCGCGAGCTGATCGACCGCCTTGGCCCCGACGGCGAGACCATGAGCATCCGCATCGAGCAGTGCCGCAACGCCGACGAGCTGCGCGAGCGCCTGCGCGAAGCAGAACGTCTGGTCGCCGGCATGCTCGGCGAAGCCGCTGCGCAGGACTACATGCGGGCGCTGCGGCGGGGACGGTAGCGTCGAAATGCGGATTCTGGATTCGGGAGTCCGGATTCAGAACCAGGCAGCGGTGGACCCAGCGCGGCGACCATAGTGGGCCCGTCCGGCCTCGGGCAGCAATCTGTCGACCCTGACCCCGTATCCCGTATCCCGTATCCCGTATCCCGTATCCCGAATCCCGAATCCCGAGTCCCGAATCCCAAATACGACCATGCCCCTCCTCGGCGACCTCGCCAGCAGTACCTGCTACCTCAACGGCCAGTACCTGCCGCTCGGCGATGCCAAGATCTCGGTGCTTGACCGCGGCTTCATCTTTGGCGACGGCATCTATGAAGTGGTGCCGGTGTACTACCGCAAGCCGTTCCGCCTCGAGCAGCACCTGGCGCGCTTTGAGCGCAGCACGGGCGAGATCGGGCTTGCCAGCCCGCTCGACCGCGCTGGCTGGCGCGCGCTGATCGCGCGGTTGATCGCCTCCTCACCGGCCGAGCACCAGTTCATCTACTGGCAGGTGACGCGCGGCGTGGCCAAGCGCGACTTCTCGTTTCCGGCCGACGCCGAGCCGACGGTATTCGCCATGACCACTCCCTTCACGCGGCCCAGCCCGGCGCAGCGTGACGGCGGCCTGACGGCGGTCACGCGCGGCGATGAGCGCTGGATGCGTTGCGACATCAAGTCGGTCTCGCTGCTGGGTGCGGTGCTGGCGCGTCAGTTTGCGACCGAGCAGGGCGCCGATGAAGTGGTGCAGTTTCGCGACGGGCAGTTAACCGAGGGTGCGGCGAGCAATATGTGGGTGGTCAAGGACGGCACGCTGCTGGCGCCGCCCAAGAGCCACTTGATCCTTGAAGGCATTCGCTACGGCTTCATGCAGGATCTCGCCGAGCAGGCCGGCATCCCTTTCCAGGTGCGCCCGATCAGCAAGGCCGAGGTGCACGCGGCCGATGAGTTGATGCTCACCGCCGCCACCCGCGAAGTGCTGCCGATCGTGACGTTGGATGGCGCGGCGGTTGGAACTGGGCGACCCGGCCCCATCTACGCCAGAATTCGCGCCGGGTATGACGCCGCCATCGAGGCGTTGCGGTCCTAAGCGCAATACTTTTCGCATGGCACCGCACGTCGTTCCCGCACAGGCGGGAACCCAGTGTCTCTTCGACCCAAGCGATTGGCAGCACGCCAGTGCGAGGTAGACCAACCTGCTTTAGCGAACAGTGTTGGTCCCAAGCCCGAGGCGCGTGCAACGACCTGGACCCGCCATGACCACTCCCGCTCCCGTGACCGCACCCAAAACCGCACCCGAGACCCCAGCCGAGACCGCATCCACCGCGGCCGACACCCCGGCCTCATTGCTGGTCTTTCCGACCGACTTCCCCATCAAGATCATGGGCAAGCGGGTCGATCACTTTGCCCGTGAGATCGCGGCTGTGGTGCGTGAGCACGCGCCGGACTTTGACGTCGCGACGCTCGAGTTGCGCGCGTCAAGCGGCGGCAACTACCTCTCGGTCACCGCCACCGTGCGCGCCACCTCGCGCGAGCAGCTCGACGCCCTGTACCGCGCGTTGACCAGCCATCCGCTGGTCAAGGTTGTGCTGTAGCCCATGCGAGTGCGCGCGCTAGGCCGCGCCGAGTACTTGCCGACGCTGCACGCCATGCGCGAGTTCACGCAGGAGCGTGACGCCGCCACCGAGGATGAGTTCTGGGTGGTCGAGCATCCGCCGGTATTCACGCTCGGCCAGGCCGGCAAGCGCGAGCACCTGCTGGCGCCGGGCGAGACTCCGGTGGTCCAGAGCGACCGTGGCGGGCAGGTCACGTATCACGGGCCGGGGCAGGTGGTCGTGTATCCCTTGATCGATCTGCGACGCCTGGGCATCTACGTGAAGGAACTCGTGTTTCGCATCGAGCAGTCGGTGATCCAGGTGCTCGACAGCTACGGCATCGTGGGCCGGCGTGTCACTGGCGCACCGGGCATCTACGTTTGCTGGGACAGCGACGCCGGACTCCCAAGGCGCGAGTTCCAACTCCCGACGCCCGACGCCCGACTCAAGGGCTTGGCCAAGATCGCCGCGCTCGGCATCAAGGTCACGCGTGGTGCCACCTATCACGGCGTGGCGCTGAACGTCGCCATGGATCTGGCGCCGTTTGCCCGCATCAACCCTTGTGGCTACGCCGGCTTGCCGACGATCGACTTGGCTACACTAGGCGTTGATGCTCGCTGGGATGAGGTCGCGGATCGCCTGGTCGATCGCCTGGCGTCCCACCTCGCACCACGCGCCTGAGTTCGCCCCGCCTGAGTTCCCCCGCCTGAGTTCTGATTCGAAGCCCATGACGACCCCGCAAGAACCGACTGCCCCCGCCGCGGAGGCCGCACCCGCCACGCTGTCGCCAAAGAAAAAAGGCGACGCCAAGACCGGTGTGGTGTTCAAGAAGTTTCCGATCGAGGTTGTGAACGCGCGCGAGACGCGCGCCAGCCTGCGCAAGCCCGACTGGATTCGGGTGAAAGCCGGTTCGCCGTCCACGCGCTTCTATGAGATCAAGAACATCCTGCGTGAGCACCGCCTGCACACGGTGTGCGAGGAAGCCAGTTGCCCCAACATCGGCGAGTGCTTCGGCAAGGGCACGGCGACCTTCATGATCATGGGTGACCGCTGCACACGCCGCTGCACGTTCTGCGACGTGGCGCATGGCCGGCCAGATCCGCTGGATGTCGAGGAGCCTGTCAACCTGGCGCGCACCATCGCTGCACTGAAGCTGTCCTACGTCGTCATCACTTCTGTGGACCGCGATGACCTGAAAGACGGCGGCGCCGGCCATTTTGTCGATTGCATCCGCAAGGTGCGCGAGTTGTCACCGGCGACCAAGATCGAGGTGCTGGTGCCGGATTTTCGCGGGCGACTGGATCGCGCGCTCGAGATCCTCGAGGCAGCACCGCCGGACGTCATGAACCACAACCTGGAGACCGTGCCGCGGTTGTATCGCATGGCGCGGCCGGGCTCGGACTACGCACACTCGCTCAGGCTGCTGCAGGAGTTCAAGCGGCTTGTGCCGAACGTGCCCACCAAGAGTGGCCTGATGGTGGGCCTGGGCGAAGAGGACCACGAGATCCTCGACGTGATGCGCGACCTGCGCGCGCACGACGTCGACATGCTGACCATCGGGCAGTACCTGTCGCCCTCGCTGCACCACTTCCCGGTGCAGCGCTATGTCGAGCCGGCCGTGTTCAAGATGTTCGAGCGCGAGGCGACGACGATGGGGTTTTCGCACGCGGCCTGCGGGCCGATGGTGCGCAGCTCGTACTGGGCCGACCAGCAGGCGCACGCGGCAGGTGTGATTGGCTAGCGCACGCGCAGCGGCGCCGTGATCCAGAGCACCACCCCGGCAGCCAGGATGACCCAGGCGGCGACGTAGAGCGCGCGCCAGGGCCCGCCGCCACGCGCCAGAACCTCGAGCTCCTGCACGTACACCGTCTCGCATGCACCGTTGCCGGTGTCGGTGCGCGTGGTGCTCGTACCGCGGGTGAACGCGAAACCGTGGTTGTGCGAGTACTCGGCCAGCACGCCCCGCACGCGCACCTGGTCTCCAATGCGCACACTGCGCAGCCGTGAGGTCAGGCTGGGGCGGTCACTGAGAAGATGATTGTTCGACAGCGCCGACATGGAGAACGCCTGCCAGGCGGCACCGGAGTTCGCCTGCACATAGCAGACGAACTGGCCGCTCGAGTAGGTCAAGTCCTGGTACGCACCGGTCTTGACGTTGTCGCCATAGACCACACAAAAGTCCATCACGTTCAGGTGATCGTTGCTGGCCGCGTGGATCCAGTTCCACCAAGTGGTGGTGTCATGCATGCTCACCACGAGGCCCCAGAGCTCGTAGTCGTACAGCGGCTTCACGGCGTAGGTGACGCCGGCCACCGTGGTCTTGAACGGTTCGGCCGCAGTGGGCGTTTGCAGCGGGTCCTGCGCGAGTTGCCGCTTCAGTGCCGCCGGCGAGGGCAGGGCCTCGCGCTGCCACCATGAGATCGCCAGCAGCAGCAAGCCGCCGATCAGCAGGACCCTGGAGAGCGATGCGCGCGACATGGGCGGCAATGCTAGCAACGAGTCGCCAGCCCCTCTCCCTCCGGGTGAGGGGCTGGGGCGAGGGACTGCAGGCGCGGTGAATGGGCCGCTTCTATCGGACGTCCTTCCCTCCTCACCCGGCGCTACGCGCCACCCGCTCCCGGAGGCAGAGGGCTAGTCCTTGATCCCCGCCAGATCGAGGAAGAACGCAAACTCGCGCGCTTGTTCGCGCAGCCGCTCGAAGCGGCCTGACTTGCCTCCGTGGCCTGCCTCCAGGTCCATGTGCACGAGCAGCGGGTTCGCGTCCGTCTTGCGCGCGCGCAGCCGCGCCACGTACTTGGCGGGCTCGAAGTACTGCACCTGCGAGTCCCACAGGCCCGAGTGCACCAGCAGCGGCGGATACGGCTTGCGCTCGATGTTGTCGTAGGGCGAGTAGGCGAGCATGCGCGCATAGGCCGCTTTCTCGCGCGGGTCGCCCCATTGGGTCCATTCGTTGGCGGTGAGAGGAATCGTCTCGTCGAGCATGGTGGTCACCACGTCGACGAACGGCACCCAGGACGAGATGCCGGCGTACTCCATGCCGGCCTGGTTGGCGATTGCGCCCATCAGCAGGCCGCCGGCCGAGCCGCCGCTGGCGAACACCTTGCCCGCCCAGCGCTCGGCCTTCAGGTAACGCGTGGCGTCGACAAAGTCATTGAACGTGTTCTGCTTGTGCTCGAGCTTGCCGTCTTCATACCAGCCTTCGCCAAGCTCGGAGCCACCGCGCACGTGGGCGATGGCAACGGCAAAGCCGCGGTCCAGCAGCGACAGTGCGTTTGAATTCAACGACGGGTCGTAGGCGTAGCCGTAGGCGCCGTAGCCCAGCAGCAACAGCGGCGCGCTGCCGTCGCGCTGAAAGCGATCCTTGCGCCAGATGATGGAGACCGGAATGCGCTTGCCATCGCGCGCTGGCGCCCACAGCCGCGCGCTGTCGTACTGGCTGCGGTCGTAGCCCAGCACGGGCTGCGTCTTGCGCACGGTGCGCGCGCCGGTGGCCAGGTCAACGTCGTACTCGGTATGCGGCGTGACCATCGAGTCGTAGCTGTAGCGCGCGCGCGGCAGCGCCGGGTCGAAATTGGCGCCAAGGTTCATCACGAAGGCGGTCTCGTCCGCGGCCACGGTGAAGCCACCCTTGCCAGTCCAGGGCAGCACGCGCAGCTGCGAGTTGGCCTGCACGCGCTCCTGCAGCACGATGGCCGCGTTGAACAGGTCAAAGTCCTCCAGCGTGGCCTCCTCGCGGTGCGGCACCAGTTCGGTCCACTTGGCGGGATCGGCGAGCGCAATCTCGCTCGCTTGCATCAGCCGGAAGTTGCGGGCGCCATCATTGGTGCGAATGATCCAGCGGCCGGCCAGATGGTCGGCGTAGCTGCGCACGTTCTCGCGCCGTGGCAGCGCAATGCGCGGGGCCTGGTCGGGCGCCTTGGCCGGCACCACGCGCAGCTCCGTGGTCGTGAAACCGGTTAGCCAGATGGTGATGAACTCGCGCGAGGCCGTGCGGCCCACACTGGTGAACAGCGTCTTGTCGGGCTCGTCGTACACCAGCACATCCTTGGCCGGATCGGTGCCGCGCACATGGCGGTACATCGGGCCGGATTGCAGCGTTTGTGGGTCCTGGCGGATGTAGAACACGGTCTGGCTGTCGGCGGCCCACACCACCTCCTCGAGCACGCCACGGATGGCCGTCGGCAGCACCTCGTCCGTGACCAGGTTCTTGATGCGCAGCGTGTTGATGCGGCGGCCGACCGTGTCTTCGGTCCACGCCAGCCACTGGTTATCCGGACTGACGGCCCAGCCGCCGAGCGAGAAAAACGGCTTGCCCTTGGCAAGCGCGGGCTCATCAAGCAGCACCTCGAGCGGAGCGGCGGCATCAGCGCCCTCCACGCTGCCGCGCTGGCGCAGGTGCACGCGGTACTCGGCGCCGGCATCAAAGCGCCTGGAGTACCAGTAGCCGTTGTCGTACACCGGCACACTCACGTCGTCTTCCTTGATGCGCGCGCGCATCTCGCGCACCAGCTTGTCCTGCAGCGCCTGCGTGGGTGCCAGCACCGCGTCGGTGTAGGCGTTCTCGGCGCGCAGGTACTCCATGATCTCCGGGCGCTTGGCCTTGGGATCATCGTCGCGCAGCCAGTAGTACTCGTCGACGCGGTCGCCTTGCGGGCTCTTGACGACATGCGGCTGGGAGGCAGCCACCGGCGGCTTGGTGGCTTTTGCGTTGGCGCTGATTTGGGCTGGAGGCATGGAGGAACACGCAGAAAGGGTGACGATGGCGCTGAGTGCGATGGTTGCGCAACGTGCGCGGCGCGTGGTGAGCGAGCCGAGCGTGCTCAGTGCGCTGAGTACGCTCAAGGCGCGGTGTGTCGTGCCGGCGTTGTTTGTGGCGAACAGAGCCGGCGCGATGAGTCGCATCGGGGTCTCCCGACTGTTTATTGAAACTCGACCGAACCACGCGGCGTCAGCACCCGCGCGCGCAGCGCCAGCGGACCGGGCGCCAGATCGACGGGACCGGTGAGCTTGAGCGCGCGAAACAGCGGCAGCACGTTGGCGGCTTGTGGATGCACCAGATCGAGCGCGAGCAGGCGGCAGCCGCGGTCTTCGAGCTGCGCGGCCGGATGCGCACTGTTCCACTGGATGACGGAGGGCAGCACGCCGTCGTAGTTCACTTGCCCGTCGTGTGACAGTGCAAACCGCCAGGCAAATGCGCCGCGCGTGAAAGCGGCGACCTCGCCCAGGACCGGCACGCGCGTCACCGCGTCACAAATGTCGTCGGTGGCGGCAACCCAGGTCAGCAGGAAGGGCCGCTCGGCCGCACGCGCCTGCACCTCCGGCCGGTCGAGAGCAAACCAGCGCGGCCGCGCCGGCTCGATGCCCTCGGGATCGATGGCGATGAGTTCAAGGTAGGTGTGTTCGCCCAGCCGCAGCAGGCGGTTGTGGGTGCCCATGGTGGCGTGCTGCCCACCGGGTTGCGGCTCTACGCCGAGCACTTCAAGTGCCCAGGCACTGCCCTGGTCCAGCGTGGCGCAGGCCACCACCAGATGATCGATTTCACTGCGCATGCGCGCATCGTACCGCCCGGCCTCGGTCGCCGATGTGATCAAGCTGGTCGACCAGCAAAGCGACGACAAGCCCATTGACCCGGGCATCAGGGACGTTCCAATGCCGGCCTCGCCACACACGGTGTGGAAGACGTTGCGGGCCGCGAAGCACTAGTGCGAATTGACCGCAAGGCCGGCGTAATCAGGCAGCCTTAGTCACCGCTCAAGGCCTCGAACAGCGCGTCGCGCAACCATTGATGCGCCGGGGCGTTATGCACGCGCTCGTGCCAGGCCGAGGCCATGGTGAAGCCGGGGATCGGCAGCGGCGCCGGCACGATCTTCAGCCGCTGCACTTGCTGCTGCACAAAGTGCTGCGCCAGCCGCTCGGGATAGACCGCGATCAGGTCAGAGCCCGCCACCACCTCGGGCACCTGCAAAAAGCCCTGCACCGAAAGGCGCACGCGGCGCGCCAGGCCGCGCCCGGCCAGCGCCTCATCCGTCGCGCCAGTGAAGCTGCCGCCGCGCGGGCTCACCAGCACGTGCTCGAGCGCGCAGAACGCCGCCAGCGACAGCGTGCGCCGCAGGCGCGGATGGTCACGCCGGCCGATCACGACAAAGCGATCGTTGAGCAGGCGCCGTGAGCGCAGGCCCGGCGGCGTGCGCGCCAGGTTGCTGATCGCGAGATCCACCTCGCCGCGCTCCATGCGCGCAGTGACGCTGTCGGAGTCGAGCGCCACCAGCGCCAGGTCGACACCCGGCGCCTGCCGCGCCAGCGCGCCCAGCCACGGCGTGAGCAGCGCCAGCATGTAGTCGGTGGTGGCGAGCACGAAGCGCTGCTGCGCGGCGGCCGGATCAAAGCGGCGCGGGCGGGCGCCCAGCGCCTCGATCTCCTGCATGAGGGCGCGCACGCGCGGCGCCAGCTCCGCGGCGCGCGCGGTGGGCAGCAGGCCGGCGGCGGAGCGCACCAGCAGCGGATCACCAAAGGCGGTGCGCAGGCGCGCCAGCGCCGCACTGGTGGCCGGCTGCGTGAGGTTGAGCCGCGCGGCGGCGCGCGTCACGTGCCCCTCGCTGAGCAGCACGTCGAGCGCACGCAGCAGGTTGAGATCGAGCCGGCGGATATCCATGGCGTGAATGGCGACTATACGTGTAATCGATTGGAAGGATGACCTGCCCACGCCGACACTGCCTTCCGTCGGGCCGCTGCGGCCCACGCTCTGGCCCAATCAATCACCACAGTCGAAGTAGGAATGACAGTCACCCATCACCCCCTTCACAGATCCGTGCATGCGGAGCTACCGCACACGGCTCTTGCCTTGGGTCGTGACGATCAGACGCTGGTTC
>JBIIZX010000333.1:0-4454 GCA_044346055.1 Burkholderiaceae bacterium
CACGCACATGTTGGCGGCGTGGCGCACGCGCTTGTCCAGCCACGGCGAGCCTTCCGCAAACGACAGCTGCCACGGCCACACATGCGGCTGCTGGTTGAAGTACACGTTGAAGCCGCGGCTGCGGATCGTGGGCATCGCATCGGGCGCCGGCGCTTCGATCCAGTCAACCTGGCCCGACAGCAGGGCGGCGGTGCGGGCATTGGCCTCGGGCATCGGCAGCATCACCACGCGGTCGATCTTCGGCACACGCTTCGGGTCCCAATAGCCCTTGTTGGCGGCGAGTTCCAGCCGCTCTCGAGAGACAAAGCGCGTCATGCGGAACGGGCCGGTGCCGGAGGCGTCGGCGGCAAACGCGGTCCAGGCCTGCTTGGCGCGCTCGGCCGGATCGGTCACGCTGGCCGGCACGGCTTTCAGCTTGGCTTCCCAATGCGCCGGCGAGGCCATGAAGAGATTGGTGAGGTTCAGCGGCAGGAACGAATCCGGCTCGCTGGTGGTGAGCTCGACCGTCAGGTCATCAATCTTGCGGGCGCTGCGCAGCGTGGGCATGCGCGATGCGGTCACCCCCACCTGGCTCGCGTCGAAGTGAGGCGCGTCCTTGTCGAGCACCTTGCGCACGTTCCACACCACTGCATCGGCAGTAAAGGCCGAGCCGTCGTGGAACTTGACGCCGGGCCGCAACTTGAACACCCACTTGGTCTTGTCCTTGGCGTCGGTCGTCCAACTCAGCGCGAGGCCGGGCACGAGCACGCTGGGTGCATCGGCCTTGGACAGGTCCCAGCCGGTGAGTCCGTCGTACATGGGAATGCCGGTGAAGCGATTGCCCTCGAAGCCCTGGTCTGGCTGGCCGAGCGTGCGCGGGATATCGGCCGCGGTCATCGCGATGCGCAGCGTCTTTTCCTGCGCGTGGCCGTTGCTGGCGGCAAACAGGGCCGCAGCCGCGAGCACGGTGGCAGCTGCGATGCGCAGCTGGCTTTGCCGGGTGGCAGCGCGCAGGGCGAGAGTCGATGCGGTGGTCGAGTTGGTGACAGAGTTGGTGACAGATGCAAGCGATGACAGTCGCATCGATTTCTCCTTGGTATGGACGCTTGAACAATGTCGCGACAGCGCGGGAATTGCGCATGCCGAAGTTGATGCAATGGCGTGGCACTAGCGCAAGACCTATGCCATCAATGCAGGCGTCCAGATGTGCATTGAAGGTGCGTTTGACGTCCATGCAAACCCTCGTTCTGCACCAGCATCGGCAATCGGCCGCTCGCCCTTGGTGCCGGCGCACCGACAGCGGGACGCTGCAGTGCGGGCGAGCGAGCGCCGGTGCTAACATCTGCAGTGACCCGGGCCGCAAGCAACGCAAGCAAATTTGCAAGCGCTGTCCGGTCTTTTTTTGCCGCCCTTTCTTGCGCCACCTTCTGATGTCATCCCCCGGCCGTCGCCATGTGCATACGCGCTCGATCCGCGTGGAAGCGTTTGCGCGCGACGACGGCCTGTGGGACCTGGAAGCTGAGCTGATCGACACCAAGGCGCGCGACTTTCCGCTGGCCACCGGCCCGCGCAAGGCGGGCGATCCGGTGCACGAGATGCGGCTCACGGTCACCATCGACACCCAGCTCAATATCGTGGACGCCAATGCGGTGGCAGCCTGGGTGCCCTATCGCGGCCACTGCGATGTGATTGCCCCCGACTACCGCGAGCTAATTGGTCTCAACCTGACGCAGGACTTCCGCCGCCAGTTGCGCGAACGCCTTGGCGGCGTGCAAGGGTGCACCCACATCACCGAGCTTGCCGGCGTGCTGCCCACCGCCGCGGTGCAGTCGTTTGCCGGTGAGGTCTTCAAGACGCGTGATTCGGCGCAGGGCGCGCATGCAGGGAGCGCAGCAAACACCGAGAAAGAGCCCGAGCGCAAGCCGTTCCAGCTCGACCGCTGCCACGCACTGCGCACCGATGGCGCCGCGGTGAAACAGTTTTATCCGCGCTGGTACCGGCCCTCTGCCGCAACCGGCACCGCAGACAACCAACAGGACGAGGTGGACACGCGATGAAGATCCACGAGTATCAGGGCAAGGAGATCCTCAAGGGCTACGGAGTGCGCGTGCCGCGCAACATCGCCTGCTTTTCAGTGGACGAGGCGATGGAAGCCGCCAAGACGCTCGGCGGCCCCGTGTGGGTGGTCAAGGCGCAGATCCACGCCGGTGGCCGTGGCAAGGGCGGCGGCGTGAAGCTTGCGCGCAGCATGGACGAGGTCAAGGCGCATGCCACATCGATCCTCGGCATGATGCTCAAGACCCACCAGACCGGGCCCGATGGCCAAAAGGTGCGGCGCCTTCTGGTGGAAGAAGGGGCCGACATCAAAAACGAGCTGTACGTTGGCATGGTGGTCGACCGCGCCACCCAGCGCGTGGTGCTCATGGCATCAAGCGAAGGCGGCATGGACATCGAAGAGGTGGCCGCGCACACGCCGGAGAAGATCCACAAGGTGTTCATCGATCCGGCCCGTGGCCTGACGGATGCAGAAGCCGATGACGTGGCGTTGAAGATCGGCGTGCCGCAGGCCAGCGTGGCGCAGGCGCGCCAGGTGTTTCAGGCGCTGTACAAGGCGTTCTGGGAGACCGACGCCTCGCTGGCCGAGATCAACCCGCTCATCCTCACCAGCAAGGGCGAGGTGATTGCGCTCGATGCCAAGCTCAACTTCGACTCCAACGCGCTTTACCGCCACCCCGAGATCGTCGCCCTGCGCGACCTCGATGAAGAAGACCCGGCCGAGATCGAGGCGAGCAAGTTTGATCTGTCTTACATCCAGCTTGATGGCGACATCGGCTGCCTGGTGAACGGCGCGGGCCTGGCAATGGCAACCATGGACACCATCAAGCTCTTTGGTGGCGAGCCGGCCAACTTCCTCGACGTGGGCGGCGGTGCCACCACCGAGAAGGTGACCGAGGCCTTCAAGATCATGCTGCGCAACCCGAAGCTGAAAGCCATTTTGGTGAACATCTTCGGCGGCATCATGCGCTGCGACGTGATCGCCGAAGGCGTGATCGTCGCCAGCAAGGCCGTTGGGCTGAAGGTGCCGCTGGTGGTGCGCATGAAAGGCACCAACGAGGAACTGGGCAAGAAGATGCTGCGCGAGTCAGGGCTGCCGATCATCAGCGCGGACACGATGGCCGAGGCTGCGCAGAAGGTGGTGGCGGCGTCGCGGAGGTAGGTCGAACTCTCGCTTGATGGTTGATCAACGAATTGACCCGGTGGGAGCGATAGTGAGGTGTCATTCCCGCGCAAGCGGGAATCCCCTTCGATGCTGGATCGAAGCTACTACGTCTACATCCTTGCCAGCCGACGGCATGGCACGTTGTACGTGGGCGTGACAAATGACTTGCGCAGGCGCGTGTTCGAGCACCAGAACGATCTGGTCGACGGGTTCACGCAGAAGTACAAGGTCAAGCTGCTGGTTTGGTTTGAAGTGACAGAAAGTGTCGAAGCAGCGATGGAACGTGAAAAGCAGATCAAGAAGTGGAATCGCGGCTGGAAGATTGAATTAATTGAGAAGATGAATCCCACGTGGCCTGACCTGTATCCGGAGATAGCGGCCTGAAGGGGATTCCCGCTTGCGCGGGAATGACACCTTAGCGACCGCCCGCACCACGCACGACGAACAAGATAAGGCAGAGGCAACGAACATGAGCATCCTGATCAACAAGTCCACCCGCGTCGTCACGCAGGGCATCACGGGCAAGACCGGGCAGTTTCATACCCGCATGTGCCGTGACTACGCCAATGGCAAGAACTGTTTCGTGGCCGGCGTGAATCCCAAGAAGGCCGGCGAGGACTTCGAGGGCATTCCGATTTACGCCTCGGTGAAAGAAGCCAAGGATAAGCAGGGTGTCAATGCCAGCGTGATCTACGTGCCGCCGCCAGGTGCTGCGGCCGCGATCTGGGAGGCGGTGGAGGCGGACCTTGATCTGGTCATCTGCATCACCGAGGGCATTCCGGTGCGCGACATGATCGAAGTGCGTGACCGCATGCGCAAGGAACACCGCAAGACGATCCTCGTGGGGCCGAACTGCCCAGGCGTCATCACGCCGGAGGAAATCAAGATCGGCATCATGCCGGGGCACATCCACCGCAAGGGCCGCATCGGTGTGGTGTCGCGCTCGGGCACGCTGACCTATGAGGCGGTCGGACAGCTGACCGAGCTGGGCCTGGGCCAGTCGAGCGCGGTGGGCATTGGCGGCGACCCGGTCAATGGCCTGAAGCACATCGACGTGCTCAAGCTCTTCAATGATGACCCGGAAACCGACGCCGTCGTGATGATTGGCGAGATTGGTGGCGGTGATGAAGAAGTGGCCGCGCACTGGGCCAAGGAGCACATGAAGAAGCCGATCGTCGGCTTCATTGCCGGCGTGACTGCGCCACCTGGCAAGCGCATGGGCCATGCCGGCGCCATCATCTCGGGCGGCAAGGGC
>JBIIZX010000334.1:0-4448 GCA_044346055.1 Burkholderiaceae bacterium
CGTTGCTGCCCGGCGCTGCAAAGCCGCGCACCGCGACGACGCTGGGCGCGAGTCGCGCCGCATCGATCAGCTTCTTGTCCAGATCGCGCTGGCACACCAGCAGCACGCCGCCTTGCGCCGTGACCCGATCGCGCAAGGCAGCGGTCGCGGCCGGGGCGGCGGTTGTCAGTGCCGTGGCCGCGGGCGGGAGAGCCAGCACAAAGAAGCGCGTGCCCCGGGCGTTCTGCGCCAGCGCCCGGTTGGCCGCCTGCTCAAAGCTGAAGCCGGCGCCGGCGATGTACAGGCCCCCGTCGTCCTGCGCATGGGAGGGCACGGGCACAGTAAAGGCGATCAGTGCGGCGCCCGGCAGCCCCACCGTGGCCAGGGCGCGAAGCAATGCGGTGCGGGGCGATGTGAAATCGTTCATGTCGATTCTCGTTGCGATGCGGAGAGACCGAAGTCAACACGCTAACCCAGCCCGTGCCTTGTGGCGAGCGTGAACCGCAATGATGAGCGTGATGGGTGCTCCGCCCGAGCAAATCCATCTGCTGCCGCCATAGCGCAGGCGGCAAAGCAATGCCGGCAACTGCGGTGAAAGGCATCTCGAGCCCCTATCACGCTCGCTTGCGGCGTCCTTGGCAGTCCCGCTGCCGGCTGCACTTCCGACAGGATGCTCAACAGCCTACCCTTTTCGAGATAGCTCGCCCTGGCACTTGATGGCTGTCAAGCGGGCGCGGCGGCGTGTCCGCGACAGTCGCTGTCGACGACAAGTCAATGTTGCGAGAGTGAGGGAAATCATGAGGTCTCGACCATGGCAACGCGCGCTGCGGCTCGCGGCGCGTGTGTTGCTGACGCTTGGGGCGGCGCTGGTGTTATCGCCAGCACAGGCACAGGCGATCAAGGTCGCGGCACCTGCCAAAAAGGTCGCTGCGTTTGATGCCACTGCCTGCCTGATGTGCCATCAGCCGACCAAGGCATTTCACGACGAAGGCAAGCACAAGGGGCTGGCGTGCACGTCGTGCCATACGGGGCTCGACAAGCACTCGGAGGATCGCAAGCAGCGGCCGGTCACGCTCACCGACCCGGCGGTGTGCGGCAACTGCCACAAGCCGCAGTACGAGACCATGTACAAGATGAACTTCGAGAAGCCGGCGCGCTCGGAGAAGTCGCAGGCCAATGGGGTGTCACCCAACCCGGCCTGGGACAAGCTGATGATGCCGCACGGCTTCACGCGTGAGCACAACCTGCCGCGCTCGCACTCGTTTGCGCTGTATGACCAGTACGTGGTCGATCGCGCCTTTGGCGGGCGTTTCAGCAACAGCGCGGGCTGGCAAGGCCTGGCGCAGGCCGGTGGCAGTTTCAAGGTGCAGGGAGCGGTCACCGATGCTGATCCCGCATCATCCGATCAGAAGAGCTTCCGGCCCGGTACCGCGACCGCCGCCAACCCGGTGTGCCTGTCGTGCAAGACCCAGGACCACATCCTCGACTGGGCCTATATGGGCGATCCGCAGCCGCAGGCCAAGTGGAGCCGCAGCAGCAAGGTGGTGGAGCTGGCGCGCTCGGTGGACCATTCGCTCAACTGCTTTTTCTGCCATGACCCGCATAGTGCCAAGCCGCGCATCGTGCGAGATGCGCTGATCCAGGCCGTGACGCGGCCGGAGAAAGACACGCTGTGGCACAGCGACCCGCGTGGCGCCAAGGTCGAGGTCAAGGAGGTGGGCGTGCGCGGCTTCACGCGCAAGATCGCCACGCTGTCGCGCTACGACGCCAATTTGCAGTGCGGGCAGTGCCACGTTGAATACAACTGCAATCCGGGCACGGACCCGAAGACCGGCGCGCCGATCACCATGGCCGACCAGCGCACCAACATCTTCCCGTTCCAGAAGGTCGACAAGATCAAGGCGTTCTACGACGACCGCAACTTCTACGATTTCAAGCATGGCATCACGGGTGCCAATCTGTGGAAGGGCCAGCACCCGGACGTGGAGGTTTACTACGGCAGCAAGCACCAGAAGGCCGGTGTCGAGTGCTCGCAGTGCCATATGCCCAAGGTAAAGGACGCCAGGACCGGCAAGATCTTTACCTCGCACTGGCAGACCTCGCCCAAGCACTACATCAAGGAGACGTGTCTCACTTGCCACAGTGACTGGAAGGCCGAGCAGGCCAACTACGTCATCGAGTCGATGAAGGGCCGCTACAACGGCAAGCTGCGCAAGGCCGAGTTCTGGCTGGTGCGGCTGACCGACAAGTTCGAGGAGGCGAAGAGCGTCGGCGTGGACGAGTCGGTGCTGGGCGCGGCGCGCAAGAGCCACGAGAACGCGCACATCAACTGGGAGTTCTGGACCGCGGCCAACGGCGCCCACTTCCATAACCTGGACGAGGCCACCGCATCGCTCAACAAGTCGATGACGTTTGCACAAGAAGGCATCAAGCTGCTCGATGACGCACTGGCTGCCAAGCGCAAGGATGGCAAGGGCGCGCCACCCGCGGCACCCGCGGCAGCCGCAGACAGCCCGGCAGTGGTGCCCGCTGTTGTACCTGCAGCGGTAGTCGTGCCAGTGGACAAGAAATAGACAAGGAGGAGCGGCAAGGCCTGGCCTGGATCCAGATGCAGGCAGACCAGGCGGCATCCGCGCTGCGGTGAGCCGCTTTCTTGGGCGCCGCTTTCTTGGGCGCTTGATGCTGGACCACTGGGAGCACCGCGGGCATTGCGGGCACTGCGATAGATGTCGCGACCCGCGCCGAAGTGCTCGCGGCTCGCTGGTCGATGTCACTCACTGCAACGCCTGCCAGCTGCTGCACGACATTGCCGTCTTGAGCGCTGCGCTGTACAACACCGCTTCAAATGCTTGTCTTTGCCATCACCGCCACCCTCATGACGCTCGCCGCCATGGGCGTTGTCCTGCTCGCATTGCGGCCGCGCGATGCATCGGCGCAGGTGGCGCTGTCGCGGCGCCAGATGAACCTCGCCGTGTTGCGGCAGCAGCTGGATGAACTGGCGGTCGAGCGCGCACAGGGGCGGCTCGACCCGGTCGAGTACGCGGTGGCGCGTGATGAGCTGCAACGGCTGTTGCTGGCTGATACGGCAGACGCAGTGGATTCGGCAAGCGCGGCAGACGTGGCAGACGCGGCGGACATTGAGCAGGTCACCGGGGGTGGCGAAGCAAGCGCGAGCGCGCCGCGTCTTTTCGCCCGATTTCCAGCATCCTTGCAGTCGCGCCTTGCGGTGCTTCTCTCACCCCGACCCTTTGTGGTCGTCGCGGTCGCGCTGCTGCCCATTGCAGCGCTCGCGTTGTATCTGGCGGCCGGCAGTCCGGCCATGCTGCAGGCGGCCACGGCCGCCGCCGCGCCGGCGGGTGGCACGACGGAGCAATTGCAGCAACACGTGGCCGCAACTCCCAACGATGCACGTGCCTGGGTGCTGCTGGCGCGCGCAAAACTGGCGGCCGATCACTTTGCCGAAGCCGCCACCGCTTACGAGCGTGCGGTGACGCTGTCGCCCAAGGTGGCGCGCGACCCGCAGATCTGGTGCGAATGGGCCGATGCCGAAGCGCTGCGGCGAGGTACCTTGCGCGGCCGTCCGCTGGAGCTGGTGGCACGCGCGCTGGCACTCGACCCGCTGTACCCGCGCGCGCTGGATCTGGCGGGTAGCGCCGCAGTCGAGGCGCGCGACAATGCGGGCGCACGGCGCCACTGGGGGCAGCTGCTCGGCCAGCTCCATCCCGCGTCCGCGGAGCACGCGCAGCTGGCCGCCGCGCTGGACAAACTGGAGCGACTGGCGCAGCCTGACGCCCCGTCTCGTTAGTCAGCGCGCACCGTTTCAGCGAACTCTTTCGGCACGTCATTGCAGCGCGCCGTGAACAGAGTCGCAGCCGGCTTGATCGCGCGCATGGCGCGACTCGCGGGCCAGGACTGCAATGGCGACTTCGGGACGTCTCACCTGCCTCGAAAGCTCTCAATGGCGCACGCTGCCTCGCCACTTACCTCCGATGTCATCGTGGTCGGCGCCGGCCTGTCCGGCCTCACCGCTGCCTTTGAACTTGCCGAGCACGGCCATGATGTCGAGGTGCTCGAATCCGCGTTGCATCCGGGAGGCGTGATCGGCTCCCACCGGCGCGATGTCGGCAGTGAGCAGGGCGACAACGGCGAGGCGCTGTACGAATACGGTCCCAACTCGGGCATGGACACCTCGCCGCGCGTCAATGAGCTGCTGCACGCGCTCGGCATCTTCAATGAACGCATCAACGCCGAGAAGGCCGCGGCACGCCGCTACATTCTCCGCGATGGCCGCCTGGTGACGGTCCCCGCGGGGCCGCTGCAGTTCATCACCACACCGCTCTTGTCCGCGCGCGCCAAGCTCGCACTGCTGCGCGAGCCGTTCGTGCCGCCGGCGCCGGCGGGCGTCGAGGAAGACGTGGCGCACTTTGTCGAGCGGCGGATGGGGCGCGAGGTGCTCGACTACGGTGTTG
>JBIIZX010000335.1:0-4444 GCA_044346055.1 Burkholderiaceae bacterium
GAGCTTCTGGCCAAAGCCCTCGAACACGCCGTCGCGCGCCTCCACCACGCCGGTGGCGCGGATGTTGCGGCCGTCACTGCGCAGGCGTACCGCGCCATCGATGCGCGTGTCCAGGCCCATGCCGCGGATGTAGAACGCCGGCCCCAGGTCAATGCCGAGATCGAAGGCGAAGCCGATGGGCGCCTCGCGGCGCGTGCGCACCTCGTCGACCGAGCGGACCACCTCCACGTCATTCGATAGCGAAGGCAAATTGGGTCGGGAGAAATCGATGAAGCCGGCATTGGCAGCCACGGCGCCGGTCAATTGCACCTTGCGCTCGTCGAACACGATATTGGCGCCACCATCCACCCGCACCCAGCGGTCGGATCGCTGCAACACGGGCATGCGCTGCGCGGCCACCTGTAGCACGCCTGAGAGCGACTTCAGCTGCAGCTTGCCGTTGACGGTGAGCGAGCCGGCATCGTCGCCACCGGCCGCGCGCACCCGCTTGTCGGGCGGCACCAAGCGCGGTGCGCCCTCGAAGCGCAACTCCTCCAGCACGATGTCGGTGCCTTCGACTCGCGCGTTGAGTGTGCCGTTATCCAGGCGCACCGCCTGCTCGACCCAGGCAACGCGCAGCTCCTGTCCCTTGAGGTTGCCACTGGCCACTGGATCGGCGGGCGTGCCGTCGACCTTCAGCGCGCCCTCCAGCTTGCCGCCCAGCCGCAGGTTGCCGCGCAGCGACTCGGGCATGAAGGCGTTGAACCAGGAGATCGAAGGCAAATTGGCCTGCGCCGTGATGAGCCAGGGGCGCTGCTGCGCCAGGCGCACGCCGCCCGTCGCATCCAGCTCCGCCTGCGCCTTGGCTTCAATCAGGCCGGCGCGCGATCCCTCCATTCGCGCACTGGCCTGCAAGCGGTTGGCACGGACCTCCAGCAGCGCACGCAGATCGCTGATGCCCATCGCCGCATTGCGGCCCACGCCCGCAAAGACATCACCACCGCTGCGCTCGACCAGGACGCGGCCATCGACCACCTTGCCCGCGCGAAGCTGCCATTCACCGCGCAGCGTCAGTGGCTGACGCTCGCCGCGCGGGGCAGTCTTGATGAGCCGCTCGCCGGTGGCGTCCAGCTCGGCAAGCTGCAGGCCTGAAAAGCGCCCACTGGTGGTGAGCACGCCGCCACTGGTGTCCAGCTGCGCGGCTTCCACGGTGGCGCCGAGCACGCTGAAGTTCACAGGCCCCAACCGCACAAACTTGAAGTCCGTGACCAGCGGTGCTGCGCCGAGCAGCTGCAGGTTGACAGGTGCGCCGGTGCTCAAGGCGTCGACACTGCCCTTCCACTGTGCCGCCTTGCGGTCCCAGCCCCCGGCAACTGCTGCCGCCAGTTGCTGCGACTCGTCGTTGCTGCCGGCGAGCTCGATCTTGTGCGCCGACAGTCGCCCGCTCGCCTGCAAGCTCAGCGTCTTCAGCGACAGCGTCGGGTTGGTGCGAAAGCGGTGGCTCGACGCGTTGACCTGCAGCGCGAGGTCGCCATCCTGGCCGCCGGCGTAACTGGCAATGCCATTGGCCTCATCGACGCTGTTGTCGCCATAGCGCAGCTTGGTGGCCACGAACTGCAGCTCGCCCCCAGGCGCGTGCCAGTCACCGGTCAGTCGCAGATTGGCCTTGACGCTGCCTGCCGCGGGCAGGCCCAGGTCCTTCAGTTGTGGCACCACCAGTTCTGCCTGCAGGCTCTGGCCGGGACGGCCCAGGCCGCCCTTGGCAGTCAGCGTGGCCGCGCGCACCAGCAGTTGCAGATCGACTTCGAGTGCCTGGTCGGCGCCGAGCACGACGTAGCCGGCGCCGGCCACTGGCTGGCCATAGGCCTGACTGTCGCTCAGGATGAAGTCCAGGCGTCCGGCGGGCTGCGGTGCGAGCGCGCCGTTGAGCGAGAAGTTGCCGCTGATGCGCGCTTTCACGCCTGGCACCAGCAGCGACGGGTCCAGTTGCGCCAGCGTGCCAGTGAGGGAGGTGCGGCGTGCGCCATCGAGACCGAGCTCGCCGGTCACGCTCGCTACACCGGCGCCCAGCTGCAACTCGGCGGTGCGGATCTGCAGCAGGCGTGGTGTGGCGGCCAGATCGACGTCCAGCGTGGCCACCGGGGCGCCGCGGTTGGCAAGGCGCGCGACGACGGTGGTGGTGCCGTTGATATGCCGCACGGTGCCCTGGCCGTGGAGCAGAAGGCTGCGCAGCTTGGAGTGCAGCGTCACGGGGTCGACGCCACTGGCCCGCAGCTGGGCCTGCCAGCGCTGCAAGTCCTTCAGGCTCAGCTCATAGCTGCCGCGCACGGTGCCGCGCGGCAGTTCGGCCACGATCTCGCGTGCCTGCAGACGCTCACGCGTGAGCTCGATCTCGGCGCGGGCCGCGCGCAGCGGGATGCGCTGCTGGTCGATTGTCCCGGGCATTGCATTGGTGACCTGCACCAGGCCCATCAGCGTGAACTCAGGCACCGGCTGCGGCGTGAGGTCTGCTTGCACGTTCAGCCGCGCGCTCGGTGCGCTGGCCGCCCACGCCGCGGGGTCAAGATCGCGCAGATCGGCATGCAGCTCGCGCAGTGTCGGCGCCTCGAAGACGTTCAGGCGCGCGCGCGCCGTGCCTTGGGTGCCGGCCGCGTTGACGCTGGCATCGAGCGCCAGGTCGCGCAGCGAGCCCGTCGCGCGCCAAGTCGATTGCATGCCTTGCTGCTGCACCGTGGTTGCGAGCGTGCCGAGCAGATCGGTGGCGAACGGCGTGCGTCCGCCGAGCGTGCCGGCCAGCGTCAGTTCGACCTGTGATGCCCCGAGGGCGAGTGCCAGACGGCCGTTGTCGATCACGTAGCCATCCGGGCCAATCCGCGCGCCCGCATCCACATTGCGCAGCACGAGTTCCGCCGGTACCGGGTCGGAGCCGGTGACGATCACCAGTTCGCCGATGGCCAGCCGCACCGCGCTGACCGCAACCGGTGAGCCAATGGACTGCGGCGGTGGCCCCGCCGGCTTGTTGCTCGGCGCCACTCGCACCAGCACGCGATCTGCCACCAGCTCGTCGAAGTCAAAGCGCAGTGAACCCAGCCGCAGGCCCAGATCCGTGTTGTTCAGCCGTGCCTGCAGCTGGCGTACCTCGATCTTGGTGTCGCCCGCGTTGATGCGCAGCAGGCCCACGCGAAAGCCGTGCGCAAATGAGCCTTGCGCCGCCTCGAGCACGATGGCGTTGTTCGTCATGCGCGGCAGCAGGCGCGCCACGGTCGCAAGGCCGCTGTCGGTGCGCCAGAGCCACAGGCCCGTGCCGACCGCGGTCGCCGCGATCAGCCCGATCAGTGCCAACAGGGCCAGCACGGTCCACATCGACCAGTGCAGTCTGGGGCGGCGGGCGGGTGTGGCGGGTGGGGTTGGCGCGGGCGCGGCCATGGTCAGAACGAGATCGCGATCGAGAAGTGAAAGCGCAGGCGGCTGTCGCGATCGGCGTAGGCCACGTCCAGCGCCAGGGGGCCTGCGATGGTGCGAAAACGCACACCCAGGCCATAGCCGGCGGCGAACTCCGTGGGGCGGCGGTCAAAAGCGTCGCCCACGTCGTAGAACGCCGCCGCGCCCCAGGTGTCGTTCAGCCAGTGCACGTACTCGGCCGAGCCCACCAGAAGCGTGCGCGCGGGCACGATGGCCGTGACGTTGCCGTCCTTGTCCAGCACCGGTGTTCCCAGGCTCTCAAATTGGTAGCCGCGCACGCTGCCGGCACCTCCCGCGCGGAAGCGGAAATCAGTCGGCACGAAGTTGATGTCATCGGCAATCACGCGGCCTGCCTCGCCGCGCAGGATGATCTGATCGCGCGCGAACATCGGGATGTAGCGGACGTAGCGCCCATAAACGTGCACGAAGGACTTGTCGAGCAGCTGGGTGACGCCGGCGCGCCCGATGCCACCGGCGCCGCGCAAGCTGATGACATCGCCCTGGCGCGGGTCGGTGATCGAATCGACGCGGCGCCGGGTCCACTGGTACGACAGGGACAGCGTGTCATTGACCTGTTCCTCGACCAGGACGCTGCGGGCTTGAGGGTTCGGATCATCGAGCTGCTGCGCCTCGCGCTGGGCGATAAGCGCCAGGCGCGTGTCGATCACCGCCTCGCCCCGATTGAAGGTGAATTCGCGGGCGACGGCGGCCGCATAGCGTCGCGTCTGCAGGCCCTCGATCGTCGTGTGCTCGCCGAGCACGCCCACGCTGTCGCGCGCTCCATTGGGCTTTGGCGGCAGCAGAATGTCGGCAAAGGCAATCTGGCGCGTTTCATCGACGCCAAAGCCCGTTTGCAGCGTGTACGGCTGCCCGAGCAGCCCGACCTGCCGATAGGTGGCCTCCAGCCGCGCGCCCACATTGGTGGACACGCCCAGCCCTGCACTGACGCGCTTGCTTTGCGCCTCGCGCACCCGCACCTCGACTGGCGCCAGTTCTGGCTTGT
>JBIIZX010000336.1:0-4438 GCA_044346055.1 Burkholderiaceae bacterium
CAAAGCGCGCGGTGGGCGCGTACAGCCCGAGCACCTGGTAGCCCCAGGAGCCGTCGAACGGGTGCTCGGCCACCGGCAGCAGTTCGATGTGCGTGAAGCCAAGGTCGGCGGCGTAGGCGGGCAGTTGCGCAGCCAGCGCGTCCCAATCCAGGAACGTGTTGCCACTGCCGTTCTGGTCCACCCTGCGCCGCCATGAGCCCAGATGCACTTCATAGATGCTTACGGGCGCATCGCGGCGGTTGGCGTTGTGGCGGTCAGCCGGCAGTGCGCGCCGCACCGGGGAGGCCACCACGCTCGCGGTGGCGGGGCGCAGTTCGCTTTCGAAGGCAAACGGGTCGGCCCTGTGTGGCAGCACGCGCCCGTCAGCCGTGCGGATCTCGAACTTGTAGCGGTCTCCCGCCGCCACGTGCGGGATGAAGATCTCCCACACGCCCACGCCGTGGCGTACGCGCATCGAATGGCGGCGACCGTCCCAGCCGTTGAACTCGCCCACCACGCTGACGCGGCTCGCGTTCGGCGCCCACACGGCGAAGCGCGTGCCATCGATGGCACCGCCCCCATCGTCGGCGCGCTGCAGGTGGGCGCCGAGCGCCTCATAGGGCCGCAGGTGCGAGCCCTCGCCAAGGTAGTAGACGTCCTGCTCGCCCAGCGCGGCGCCAAAGGCGTAGGCATCGGCGTAGGTGCCGCTGCTGCCGTCGGCCCATACGACCTGCAAGCGATAAGGCCGGCGCTGGCGCCCAAGCGCGGCCTCGAACAGCCCCGTGCTCTCGTGCTGAACGAGCGCTGCGAGTGGTGAAAGCGTTGCGGGATCAACGGCCGTCACCGCGCGCGCGCCGGGCAGCAATGCGCGCAACCACCACTGGCCATGATCATCCGCGTGCAAGCCCAGCACGGCGAACGGATCGCCGTGCCTTGCCTCGCACAGCGCGGTCAGGTCAGTGGGGCTGAGCACCAGTGTCTTGCGCGTAGGGCGCGGATGAAAGAAACGGTCGAAAGCGCGGGCGAAAGATTGATGGAAGGACGTGGCCGACAAATTTCTCAGGCCGGCACGTTCCAGATGAGCCGAGCGTACTCGCGCACCGTGCGGTCGGAGGAGAACCAGCCCATGCCGGCAATGTTGAGGATCGCCTTTTCGGCCCAGGCCTGGGGCTGGCCGAACAGCGCATCGACGCGTTGCTGGGCCTCGACATACGAGGCGAAGTCCGCCAGCAGCAGGTAGGAGTCGCGTTGCAGCAGCGAGTCAGTCAGTGCGTGGTAGCGCTCGGGCTCGCCGTGCGAGAACTCGCCGCGCGCCAGGGCATCAATCACGCGCTTTAACTGCGGGTTTTCGTCGTAATGCTGGCGCGGGTCATAGCCCTGGGCACGCCGCTCGGCCACCTCGTCGGCGGTCATGCCGAAGATGAAGAAGTGTTCCTTGCCCACCGCCTCGGCCATTTCGATGTTCGCGCCGTCCCAGGTGCCGATGGTCAGCGCCCCATTGAGCGCGAACTTCATGTTGCCGGTGCCCGAGGCTTCCGCACCGGCCGTGGAGATCTGCTCCGACAGATCGGCCGCCGGGATGATGGTCTCGGCCAGCGAGACGCCGTAGTTGGGCAGGAACACGACCTTCAGGCGGCCGCGCAGGCGCGGGTCGCTGTTGACGGTGCGTGCGATGTCGTGAATGAGATGGATGATCGCCTTAGCGGCGACGTAGGCCGAGGCCGCCTTGCCGGCAAAGATCACCGTGCGCGGCACCCAGTCCTTCTCGGGCGCGGCCAGCATGGCCTGGTAACGCGCCACCACGTGCAGTGCATTGAGCAGCTGCCGCTTGTACTCGTGGATGCGCTTGACCTGCACGTCGAACAGGCTGTCCGGATCGACATGCAGCCCGAGCTCACGCCGGATCACATCCGACAGCCTGGCCTTGTTGTGCCGCTTGGCCGCCAGAATCTCGCTGCGAAACTGCGCGTCATGCGCCAGCGGTGCCAGCTCGCCCAGCCGCTCCAGGTGCGTGCTCCAGCCAGCGCCCAGGCGCGCATCAAGCAGCTGTGACAGCGCAGGATTGGCCTGCACGATCCAGCGGCGCGGCGTCACGCCGTTGGTCACGTTGCAGAAGCGATTGGGAAAGACGCGTGCGTAGTCGGCAAAAATGGTGCTGACCATCAGCTCCGAGTGCAGCTGTGACACGCCGTTGACGCGATGCGCACTGACGATCGACAGCGCCGCCATTTTCACGCGCCGCTCGCCCATTTCCTCGATCAGCGACACGCGCCGCACCAGCTCCTCTTCCTTGGGAAAATGCGTGCGCACGTACTGCAGGAAGCGCGCATTGACCTCGTAGATGATCTCAAGATGGCGCGGCAGCCAGTGTTCGAGCATGCGCACCGGCCAGGTCTCCAGCGCCTCCGGCAGCAGCGTGTGGTTGGTGTAACTCATCGCCTGCTGGCACTGGATCATGGCGGCGTCCCAGTGCATGCCGTGCTCGTCGATGAGCAGGCGCAAGAGCTCCGGCACGGCCAGCGCCGGGTGGGTGTCGTTCAGGTGGATGGCGACCTTGGCACCTAAGTTATCGAGCCGGTGGTGCTCGGCCAGATGCCGGTGCACGATGTCCTGCAGCGATGCGCTGACGAGGAAAAACTCCTGCTTCAGGCGCAGCTCGCGGCCGGCCTGGGTCGAGTCGTCCGGATACAGCACCCAGTTGATCACTTCTGCCGCCTGCTTGGCGGCACCGGCCGTGCCGAAGTCGCCGCGCGAGAACGCGTTGAAGTCGATCGGCTGCGTGGGCGTGGCCTGCCAAAGGCGCAGCACCGCCACGCGCGGCGTGCCATGGCCGGGCACCACGAAGTCATAGGCATCGGCATACAGGCTCGCGCCTGGCAGCCAGCGCCGGCCCTTGCCATCCGGGATCACGCGGCCCGCCAGCCCGATGGGGTAGCGAATCTCCGTGCGCTCCAGCTCCCACGGGTTGCCCTGGCGCAGCCAGTCGTCCGGTGTCTCGACCTGGCGGCCGTCGTGAATGCGCTGCGCGAACATGCCGTAGCGATAGCGCAAGCCGTAGCCAAAGGCCGGCACGGCAAGCGTGGCGAGCGAATCGAGAAAGCAGGCGGCCAGCCGGCCCAGGCCGCCATTGCCAAGCGCTGCATCAGGCTCGCGCTCGACGATGTCTTCCAGCACCTTGCCGGCGTCTTGCACCGCCTGACGCAGTGGCTGCGCGAGATTGAGTGCGGCGACGGCGTTGCTCAGAGCGCGGCCCATAAGGAATTCCATCGACAGGTAGTGCACGCGGCGCGCGCCGCGGTCCTCGTGCAGCGTGCGATTCATGCGTTGCGCCAGTTCCGCCCGGCAGGCGTGTGCGGCCACGCGCATCCAGGTGTCGGCCGAGCTCAATGCCGGGAGCTGGCCGCTTTCGCGCTCAACACGGTCGAGCAGCGCGGCGGCGGTCTGGGCGCCGGGCTCGGAAGTCACCGGCAGGCTGGCAGCCGCCGTGGCGCTGGTGTTCGAGCCGGTCGTCGTGATCGTCTTGGCGTTGGTCTTCGAGTTGCTTGTCATTGATTGGGTGTCTCGGGTGTTTCTGATGCGCACCGCATTTGATGCGTCCAGGCAACGCAAGGCAAAGGTCGGCGCCTGTGTGGATAACGCGCCAAGCTTGCCACGTACGCCAGCTTCGTCCTTCTCGCGCCGGCCCAAGGCAGCGGTGGGCTGTACAAGCCCGGCAATTCAGGGGACCAGTGTCCGGTACAGCTCGGTGTAGCGGCCGGCGGCCGTGTCCCAGGAAAAATCCTGTCGCATGGCAGTGCGCATGAGCTGCGTCCACATCTTGCGCTGCTGCCACAGCTCGCCCGCGCGCTTGATCGCGTCCGACAGCGCGGCGGCACTCGCCTCCTCGAACACGAAGCCGGTGGCCTGTTGCGCCTCGATTGTCGGCGCGATGGCATCGACCACCGTGTCGGCAAGGCCGCCCACGCGGCGCACCAAGGGTAGCGTGCCGTAGCGCAGTCCGTAGAGCTGCGTCAGGCCACAGGGCTCGAAGCGCGAGGGCACCACGATCAGATCGGCGCCGGCAATGATGGCGTGCGCCAATGCTTCGTCATAGCCGCGCCGCACCGCCACCTGCGTGGGCTCGGCTGCGGCCGCGGCCAGCAGTGCTGCTTCGAGCGCAGCATCTCCGCTGCCGAGCAAGGCGAGCTGGCCGTCGACGTGGCGCAGCGCGGGCAGGCTCTGCAGCAGCAGGTCGATTCCCTTTTGATTCGTCAGTCGACTGACCACACCAAACAACGGCGCCTTGGGCTGCTCCGCCAGGCCGAGCTGGCGCTGCAGCGCTGCCTTCAGCCGCGCCTTGCCCGCAAAACTGCGCGCCGAGTAACTGTCATTCAGGTAGGCATCGCGCGCCGGATTCCACACCGCCGGGTCGACGCCGTTGAGCACGCCCGCCAGCACGTCACGGCGATGGCGCAGCAGC
>JBIIZX010000337.1:0-4434 GCA_044346055.1 Burkholderiaceae bacterium
CGTGTGCAGGAACTCGACCTGTGTCATGGCGGCAGGCGCCTCGGACTGCAAGGTGCCGAACACGGCAAAGAGCTCGACCGCGCCCGCGAGGTGTCCGTACTCCTCGGCCACCACGCGCAAGGCCTCTTCATCAGCCTGCCGTTCCTGGTCGCGGTTGAACGACAGCAGCGTGAATACCCCAGCCTGGCTGATCGCACCGCCGGCCGCGCTGCGACCGAGTTCGGCCGAGACCACCGACATCAGCACGCCGACCGCCACGCCGCGGCCCATTGCGCTCGCAGGGTGCCGGTACTTCAGGTGCGCAATCTCGTGCGCCAGCACCATGGCCACTGCGTCTTCGCTGTCGAGCTTTGCAAGCAACCCGCGAAAGAACACGGTCTGGCCACCCAACGTGGCAAAGGCGTTGACCACCGACTCGTCGCGAAAGCCAACGCGCACCTGCATGCCCTCGGGCAGTGCCATGCGCGAGGCCAGGCGGTTGGCCAGTGCCTGCAGCTCCGCTTGCGCGGCGCGCGCAGGTGCCGCCCGTGGCGCGGCAGCCAGGTCGATTCCGGCCGCCAAGCGCGCCTCGTAGCGGTACGGGATGCGCGGTGCCAACCACTGCGCCCCGTAAGACACAATGATCACAGCCAGCGCCACGAGCGCAAGGCTGCCTCCAAGAAGCCACGCGAACTCCTTCAGCGGGTTCTCCGCGCTGGAATTGATGCCCTCGGCGGGAAGGCGGTTTTCGTGCTTCATGGTGTCTTGCTGTCGCGCGTGCGCTTTGCGTGCGCGCGCCTAGCTCGGTGCACCGGGCGTGGCGGGCAGGCGCTGCGCGCGCGTGGCAATAGAGCCTTCGCCGAGCAGGCGTGAACGGCCGGTGCCAACGAAGCGCTTTGCTTCCTCGGCAGGGATGAGGGCCGTGCCAAAGGCCATCACTTCGATCGACGGCGCCCAGCCGCTGGTCACAGTGGTTGATTCAAAGCGCACGCACACCACCAGGCGCGCGCCGCGGCGTCGCGCCTCGGCCTTCAGCCGCAGCAGCGCTTCGCGCCGGGCGCGCTCCATCAGCGATTCATATGCCCGGAAGCGCCCGCCAAAGAGGTTGCGCAGGCCGGCCACGTAGGTCTTGAAGTAGTCAGCGCTGATCACCACGGTGCCGGTGACGAGGAAAGCCTCCTGAGGGGTGACGCGGTCGGGCGGAAAGCGGAAGGTGAACGCCAGCACGTCCTGGTACTGCTTCTCGCGCAGGCGGATCGAGGCGTAGTGACGGCGCTCGTTGATGCGGCCGACAAAGAAGCCGATGGCCAGCAGCGTGACAAAGACTCCGAGCTCGAGCAGCACACCCATCTGGCCGTCCGCCTTGGCTTCAGATGTCTTCGAGCTTGACCGCGCTGCCGTAAGCGAGGATCTCGGCGGCGCCGGCGGCAATCGAGGTGGTGGCAAAGCGGATATTGAGCACCGCATTGGCACCAATCGAACGCGCCTCGGCAATCATGCGGTCGGTCGCCTCCTGGCGCGCCTCCTGCATCAACTCGGTGTAGCCCTTGAGCTCGCCACCGACGATGTTCTTCAGGCTCGCGAAAATGTCCTTTCCCACGTGCTTGGCGCGCACGGTGGAGCCCTGCACGATGCCCAGGTGCGCGACGATGCGCTTACCCGGAATCAGTTCAAGATTGGACGTGATCATGGCGCAGTGCTCGCAGCGGGCGTCAGTTGCGGCGGCTGAGGAAGCAGGCGCGCCATCAAGTGCGAGTCGACATAGCGCCCCTCGCGCAAGGCATTGGCGCGCAGCGTGCCTTCTTGCGCAAAGCCAAACTTGCGGTAGAGCGACATGCCGGCCTCGTTGTCCGTGTAGACCTGCAACTCAAGGCGCAGATAGCCCACCCAGTTGTCGGCGAAGTCGAGCACGCGGCGCATGAGCTCGCTGCCGATGCCGCGCCGCTGCCACTGCTCGGCCACGGAGATTCCCAGGCCGGCCACGTGCCTGGTGCGCATCGAGTGGCCGTAGCCGTGAATGCCGGCGCTGCCCACCACGGCGGCAGTGGCCCCGTGGGTGTCCACCGCCAGAAAATTCAGGTTGCCCGGCTGCGCGTTCATGTCATCGATCCGCTTGCGCCATGCCTCTGCGGACGGATACGGCAGCTGCAGCAGGCCGCCAAAGACGGCCTGGTCGGCCATCATGGCGCACAGCATGTCTGCGTCGGCCACTGTGGCGCGCCGAAAGATCATTCCACTTTGCATCAGTGCCCTCGTTGGTTGTCTCCATCGGGCTGGCCGAGCGGAATGCGCGGCAGCCACCGATCGACCTAGGTCCGTGCGCGCAAGCTTCTGCGCCGTTGCTCGCGCGAGTACCGCGCGGGCGAGGCGCTTCTTCCAGCGCTGATCATGCGTATTCTCGAGCGCGCACCTAGGCGCGCTCCTCGGCCCAGGCGCGCACGCTGTCCAGCGCCGCTGGCAGCTTGCTGGCATCGGTGCCGCCGGCCGTGGCCATGTCAGGCTTGCCGCCGCCCTTGCCGCCCACCTGCTGTGCGACGAAGTTCACCAGGTCGCCTGCCTTGATCCGGCCGATGGCATCCTGCGTCACGCCGGCCGCGAGTTGCACCTTGTCGCCGTCCACGCTCGCCAGCACGATAGCCGCGGTCTTCAGCTTGTTCTTCAGCTGATCCACCGTCTCGCGCAGCACCTTGGCATCGGCGCCATCAAGCCGTGCAGCCAGCACCTTGATGCCCTTGATGTCGACCGCCTGCCCGGCCAGATCATCGCCCTGGCTGCTGGCGAGCTTGCCCTTGGCGCGTGCCAGCTCGCGCTCGAGCACCTTGACCGCCTCCTGCATCTGCGCAATGCGGCCAGTGACTTCGCCCACCGGCGCCTTCAGCGCTGACGCCACCTCGGCCAGGCGCGAGTCCATCAGCTGCACGTAGTTGACCGCATTGGCGCCGGTGATCGCCTCCACGCGACGGATGCCCGCCGCCACACCGGCCTCCATCACGATCTTGAACAAGCCGATGTCGCCCGTGCGCGCCACGTGCGTGCCGCCGCACAGCTCACGGCTGCTGCCGATGTCGAGCACGCGCACCGTATCGCCGTACTTCTCGCCAAACAGCATCATGGCGCCGACTTTTTGCGCATCAGCAATCGCCATCACGCGCGCATTGGTCGCTGCGTTCTGCAGCACTTCTGCGTTGACGATCGTCTCGACCTTCTTGATCTCGGCCGCAGTCATCGGCGCGTTGTGAGAAAAATCGAAACGAGTCTTCTCCGCGTCCACCAGCGAGCCTTTCTGCAGCACGTGCGGCCCCAGCACCTCGCGCAGGGCCTTGTGCATCAGGTGCGTAGCCGAGTGGTTGCGCACAGTGGCGGCGCGCTTCTCGGCATCCACGCGGGCAATGACGCTGTCGCCGACCTTGAGCACGCCTTCGACCACGCGGCCATGGTGGCCGAACACATCGGCCTGGATCTTCTGCGTGTCCTCGACCACGAAGCGCGTGGTCTTGTTGCGCAGGTCGCCGGCGTCGCCGATCTGGCCGCCGGATTCGGCATAAAACGACGTGTGATCGAGCACAACCACGGCGTCGTCGCCGGCGCCGGCCTGCTCGATTGCAGTGCCATCAACGTAGATGGCGACCACCTGCGCGGTCTCATGCACCAGCGCTTCGTAACCGTGGAAGGTGGTCGGCTTGCCGCTGTAGGCCAGACCCTGGGCCATTTTGAACTTGCCCGCGGCGCGCGCCTGCTCGCGCTGGCGCTGCATGGCGGCACCGAACGCGGCTTCGTCGACCGTCATGCCGCGCTCGCGGCAGACGTCAGCCGTGAGATCGAGCGGAAAGCCATAGGTGTCATGCAGCTTGAACGCGGTCTCGCCATCGAGCACCTTGCTCGCGCCCACGCCCGCGAGCGCCGTCTCCAGGATCTGCATGCCATTTTCGATGGTCTGGAAAAAGCGCTCCTCTTCCTGCTTGAGCACACTGGTGATGCGCGTCTCATCGCGCCGCAGTTCCGGATAGGCGTCGCCCATCTGCACGGCAAGTGGTGCCACCAGCGTGTGGAAAAACGGCTTGCGCGCGCCCAGCTTGTAACCGTGGCGAATGGCCCGGCGCGCGATTCGGCGCAACACATAGCCGCGGCCCTCGTTGCCGGGAATGACGCCGTCGGCCACCGTGAAGCTGCAGGCGCGGATGTGGTCGGCGATGACCTTCAGCGAGGGCGTCGCCGGATCGATGTCGGCGCCGCCGGCGCTCTCGACAGCCTGTTGTGCGGCGGCCAGCAGGTGCACGAATAGATCAATCTCGTAGTTGGAGTGCACGTACTGCAGCACTGCGGCCATGCGCTCCAGGCCCATGCCGGTGTCCACGCTCGGCTTGGGCAGCGGATGCATCACGCCCGCGTCATCGCGATTGAACTGCATGAACACGTTGTTCCAGATCTCGATGTAGCGGTCGCCGTCCTGCTCGG
>JBIIZX010000338.1:0-4432 GCA_044346055.1 Burkholderiaceae bacterium
CCGAGTTGAACGACGACGCTATTGCGATCGACGAAGCTGCGCGAACTACTTGGCGACAACGGCTCGTTGACGACCTTGAGCGAGCCACCGGAACCCCGCGCGCGACGCTCGCAGCGTTCTTTGATGACGGCACATCCCCGTCGCCGATCTTTCCTTTGGCGTTTGATGGCAATGTGAAGCAGGCGAACATGATCGCTCGCGCGTTCTTCTTGCTTCGTTTGGCAACCCTCATGCCGAACGGAGCGCTAGCTAGTCACCCGGCGACACCAGCCAAAGAGTGGCTAAAGGATTGGCTGGAGCATGCAGGACTTTTTGATCCGTCCGCAGGGACACAGCCCGAAGAAAAATGGATGGACGTCGAGCATCTGAGTCAGCTTCCAGCACCCCCGATGCCATTGCCTGCTCAACTGCACTCGACGTCTTCACGCAGCACGGATACCCACCTGCTATCGAGAGTAGATGCACTACTTGCATGGAGCACTGCTCTTTGAAGTACATGGGTTCAAAGCGGGTAATGCTAGGGAACGGTCTGGCCGAAGTTCTAGATGGAATGGTTGGCAGGCACAAGCGATTTGTTGATCTCTTCACTGGCTCTGCTTCAGTCACTTGGCATGTGGCGGCACGCTACCCAATAGAAACGCGGGCGTTTGATCTGCAACGCTACAGCGCTGTGCTTGCTGCGGCCGTCGTTCAGCGGACCGGCCCTTCTGATTCACTAAAGCTCTGGAACGACTGGTCGCGCCGCGCAGCTTCGCGGTTTGATGCATTTGGCGCGCCAACATCTGGCAGCGTGAGCGCAGCCTTTGTCAAGAAGGCACGGAGTTGGGCGAACCAGTTTGACAAGACGAGCCTAGTCAATGCCTACGCCGGACACTACTACAGCCCTGTTCAGGCCTCTTGGATTCAGTCGTTAAGGGACACCGTTCCCGTAAAGTCTCCGAGCAGAGAGATTTGCCTCGCTGCCCTCGTAATGGCCGCCAGTAAATGCGCAGCGTCTCCGGGCCATACAGCACAGCCCTTCCAACCGACCGTAACGGCGCTTAAGTATCTTCAGATAAGCTGGCAACGCAATCTATGTGCTGACATACAGGCGGCGCTCTCTCAAATTGCCCCGCTCCATGCCAAAGTGGTCGGAGAAGCCCGTGTTGGAGATGCCAACACGGTCGCGACACAGCTAAAGCCCGGCGATCTTGTCTTCATTGATCCGCCATACTCTGCTGTCTAATACAGCCGCTTCTATCACGTGCTCGAAGCGATTTCTGCTGGCGTCACTAGCCCTGTCTTTGGTGTTGGCCGCTACCCGCCGCTCGCAGAACGACCCAGTTCGCAGTACAGCCAGAAGACAACATCTCTGACGGCGATCCAGGAGCTACTAGCAACGCTAGCCAACCGGGGTGTGTCGGCAATCGTCACTTTTCCAGACCACAAATGCTCCAACGGCGTTGATGCGAGCATGATCAAGAGTGCCGCCTTGAAACTATTCAAGACCAAGACGCAATGTGTGTCCAGCGTTTTCAGCACGCTGGGCGGCCCAGCCTCCAAGACCCATAGTTCGAGGCTCGCTCGGCTAAGTGCAGATGAAATGATTCTGTGCCTGGAGCCAAAATGACCTGCTGCTCTTTCAATGTGCAAGGGCGATCATCCAGATCACGTCTCCGGGCCGTTCAGTCCTCAAGCGTGGGCGTTGGGAGGGCAGCGGTCTTTCGAGACGGGCCCAGTCGAATGACTGGATGCGGGTCCGGCTGACGCTCGACCCGCAAGATCGAACGTCCGAGTGCAGTCTGTTCCTGCCGCCCGGCCCGCGCCTACGAATGTCAGCAGATGGCCGAACGTGAAGTTACCCACGTTCAGTGGGCAGTCCGTTTAGGCCGTTGTTGAAGCTTCGAAGACCAGCGGAGCCACGTTCTTGAAGGCAGAGTGGCGTCGCTGGCGGTTGTAGAACACTTCCATGTATTCGAACAAGCTGGCGCGTGCCTCGTCGCGCGTCTTGTAGTCGCAGTGCATGACGAGCTCGGTTTTGAGCGAGTGGAAGAGACTCTCCATCGGGGCGTTGACGCTCCTATGTCAAGTTGGGCGCACCGACTCCCAGCAATCGCCCTTGCGGCTCATGCTCTGGCGGATCTGGTGCTTGCGGATGAGAGCTCGGTGGATCCAGGTTGCATAGGTCGAGCCCCGATCGTTCTGGAGGTCACGCATGTGCGATCCAAGTGTTAACGGGCCCTGATCGGTGGTGGCCGGCAGCAAGGCGTTGCGTCGACGCCGAACGCGCGCATGGGCGCGAACAGCTCGGCTACCATCGTCTGCAGGTGTGCGCAATCCTATGCTGCCCCTGCCCTTCCTCACGACGCGAGCGCGCGATGACCCAGGACAACCCGCAGACTCCTGACAACCCCAACCCATACGCGCCACCGCTGGCGCGGGTGGAAGACATTGCGCCGGCTGGCGAGGAGCGCGAGCTGGCCGAGCGCCTGACGCGCCTTTGGGCCGCGCTGATCGATGCCTTGGTGCAATCGGTCATCGCTCTGCCGCTCGTCTACGTGCTTGACGGTTTTTCCGAGAATCCGAGCCTGCTCGACACCGTGCGCGACGTGGTGATCGGCATGGCCGTATTCCTGGCGCTCAATGGTGCGCTGCTGGCCCGGTACGGTCAGACCATCGGCAAGCGGCTGCTGAAGATCCGCATCGTGCGCACCCAGGGCGCGCAGGCGAGCTTCACGCATCTGGTGGTCCGGCGCTATCTGCCGATCTGGCTGGTCAACGTGATCCCTGTGCTGGGTCCGCTGCTCGTGATCGTCAACGTGCTGTTCATCTTTCGTGAGTCGCGCAAATGCCTGCACGACGATATCGCCGACACGATCGTGATCAAGGCATGACAGGCTTGCGCGGCACAGCGGGCACGGCCTGGTGAGCGCCACATTGGTCCCCGCGCTCGACACGCAGGTCGCGGTCGAGACACCGGAAGGCATCCTGCTGCTGTTGCGGCCCGCTGGCGTGGCGCCGCGGCTGTTTGCCTTCGCGCTGGACTTCTTCATTCGCATCACGCTGTTCATTGTGCTGTCGATTCCGCTGAGCTCAATGGGCGGCATCGGCATCGCATTGCTGCTGATCACCGCCTTCCTGCTCGAATGGTTCTACCCCGTGGTGTTCGAGCTGTGGATGCGCGGCGCGACACCCGGCAAGCGCGCCCTCGGCATCAAGGTGATCCTGGACAGCGGCCTGCCGGTCACGCCGGCCGCCTCCATCGCGCGCAACCTGCTGCGCTTTGCTGATTTTCTGCCGGTTGGCTACGCTTTCGGCTTTGCCTGCATGCTGCTGCGCCATGACTTCAAGCGCCTGGGCGATCTGGCCGCCGGCACGCTGGTGGTGTACGAGACCGCAAAGTTGCGAGTTCCCCGGCTCGCGCCCGCCACTCCCCAGCCGCCGATCCGGCCGCTGAATGCCACGGAGCAGGCGGCGCTGATCGCGCTGGCCCAGCGCGCGCCACGTCTGACCGAAGAGCGTGTCGAGGAACTCGCCCACCTGGCAGACGCGGCGCTCGGCACTAGCCGCTGGGCGCCGGACGCCCCACGTGCGCCGCGGCTGCTGGCCGTGGCGCACTGGCTCTATGGGCACCGCTGAATGAACTGCTGCAATCTTCGATCGGCCTGCGGAGCGCCTGCGCGATGACGCCGCTGCAATTCGAGCAGCGCTGGCGTGCCGAGTGGGACGAACTGGCCGCGCTACTCGACACCGCGAGCGGCGTGCGCCCGCCACGCGGCGCCGAAGGCGGTTTTGCCGAGCCGCCGCCGTCGAGGCTGGTGCGGGCGGAGCGCCTGGCACTGCTGTATCGCCGCGTGTGCGAGCACCTGGCGCTGGCGCGCGCGCGCGCCTATCCCGCGCCGCTGATCGCGCAGCTCGACGCGCTGACGCATCGCGCGCACCAGGAGGTGTATGCCGGCGCCGGACGCGGCTGGCGGCAGCTGGTTCGCTTGTATGCGCTTGATGTGCCGCGCATGGTGCGCCGCCAAGCGCGCTATGTCGCGCTGGCCGGCGCGGTGTTCTTCGGCCCGCTCGTGGCAATGGCGCTCGTCACCTGGTGGCAGCCGTCGTTCGCGCTGTCGATGATCAGCGCCAGTCAGTTGCAGGAATTCGACTTCATGTACGGCGAGGCGGACTCGATCGGCCGCGTGCGTTCGGCCGACAACGACTGGATCATGTTCGGCTTCTACATCTTCAACAACATCCGCATCGGCTTTCAGTGCTTCGCCGGCGGGTTGCTTGCCGGCCTGGGCAGCCTGTTCTTCCTCGGCCACAACGGCCTGCACATCGGCGTCGTCGCCGGCTACCTGACCGAACGCGGGCTGGGCGAGGCGTTCTGGAGTTTCGTCGCCACCCACTCCAGCTTCGAGCTGATTGCCATCGTGCTGTCGGGCGCGGCCGGCCTGCGGCTGGG
>JBIIZX010000339.1:0-4427 GCA_044346055.1 Burkholderiaceae bacterium
CGCGATGGATGTCATGCGCACCGGCGCCTCCGTGCTGGGCTGCGCGCTGCCCGAGAAAGACGACCATAACCTCGCAGGCGCACGCGACATTGCTGACCGGCTGATGGCCTCGTTCGGCTCGATGCTCCTCTATTGGTACCACTACAGCACCAATGGCAAGCGCATTGACGTCGAGACCGATGACGACTCGATCGGCGGCCACTTTCTTCACCTGCTGCACGGCAAGGCGCCCAAGGCCTCGTGGGTGCGGGCGATGCATACCTCGCTCAACCTC
The DNA here is from genome assembly GCA_044346055.1 of Burkholderiaceae bacterium. Taxonomy (GTDB): domain Bacteria; phylum Pseudomonadota; class Gammaproteobacteria; order Burkholderiales; family Burkholderiaceae_F; genus JALHMQ01. Next base: position 275 of record JBIIZX010000339.1, read on the forward strand.
TATGCCGAGCACGAATTCAACGCCAGCACGTTCACGGCGCGTGTCATTGCCAGCACCGGCTCGGACTTCTACTCCGCCATCACCGGCGCTATCGGTGCCCTGCGTGGCCCGAAGCACGGCGGCGCCAATGAAGCAGCATTCGACATCCAGAAGCGCTACGACAGCCCCGACGAGGCCGAGGCGGACATCCGTGCCCGCGTCGAGCGCAAGGAAGTCGTGATCGGCTTCGGGCATCCGGTCTACACCATCTCCGATCCGCGCAACAAGGTGATCAAGGAAGTCGCGCGCAGCCTGTCGGCCGAGGCCAACCACATGAAGATGTTCGACATCGCCGACCGGCTCGAGTCTGTGATGTGGGACGTCAAGAAGATGTTCCCAAATCTCGACTGGTTCAGCGCGGTGAGTTATCACATGATGCAGGTGCCGACAGCGATGTTCACGCCGCTGTTCGTCATCAGCCGCACCAGTGGCTGGAGTGCGCACATCATCGAGCAGCGCATCGACAACAAGATCATCCGGCCGAGCGCCAATTACATCGGGCCGGATGACCAGCAGTTCGTGCGCATCGCCGATCGCAAGTAGAGGCTGCCGTCGATGGATGCCCTCACCTTCCGCCGCGCCAAGCGCGATGACCTGCCGCGCCTGCTGGCGCTGCTGGTCGACGACGAGCTGGGCAAGAACCGCGAAGCAGTGGGCGCCACCGACCCCGTGTATTCCGCCGCCTTCGATGTCATCGACCGTGACAACAACCAGTTGTTGCTCGTGGGCGAGCAGAACGGCGAGGTGATCGCCATGCTGCAGCTCACCTTCATCCCGGGTTTAAGCCGGCGTGGCGCCTGGCGCGCCAACATCGAGGCCGTGCGCGTGGCGAGCCAGTTGCGCGGCAGCGGCATCGGCGCGCGCCTGATGGAAGAAGCGCACCAGATCGCCCGCAAGCGCGGCTGTCGGCTGGCGCAGCTCACCTCCGACCAGCAACGGCCGGACGCCCATCGCTTCTATGAGAGTTTAGGTTACACGCTGAGCCACAGTGGCTTCAAGCTGGTTCTCGGGCCGGCCGGGACGTGAATCGGCCATGAAAATTAAATTGAAAACTATGTTGAGCCAGAACCAGACGGAGCGCACATGCGGTTAAGTACTATCGAGTTGTTTAAGGAAGAGATGAAGTTCTCTGCAGGGCACTTCACGATCTTTGGGCCCACTGAGCGCGAGAACTTGCATGGCCACAACTTCAACATTGCTGTCCACCTGACTGGGGAAGTTGCTGCTCACCAAGGAATGCTGTCGCTGTCGGACTTCGGCAATTGCGAGCGGCTGATTGCGGAGCGATGCCGCGTCTGGAATGAGACCTTCCTTCTGCCAACACAGTCCCCGCATTTGCGCCTGACAACGGACGCCAATGGCGACGTGCACGCCGTGTTTAACAACGAACGGTTGTTCTTTCTCAAGCGGGACGTAACGTTACTGCCGGCGGCCAACATCACACTTGAAGAGCTGGCGCGCCTGTTCGGCGAGGGCTTCATCCAGGAGCCCGCCCGTTTGCAGCAGGACAAGATTTGCGCGTTGCTCGTCAAATGCTCGACCGGCCCTGGCCAGTGGGCGACCTGGGCGTGGGCATCGCCATGACTAGTCCCGTCGCAGTTATCACCGGCGCTAGTCGCGGCATCGGGGCAGCGACGGCCGACCGGTTCCTGCGGGGCGGTTGGGCAGTGATCAACGTCGCCCGGCATCCTGCGCCGATTTCTGGCGTTGTCAACCTCGGCGTCGACCTTGCGCGCCTTGACGTTGGTACAGCTCTGGCGCAGTCGCTGGGTGACGCTCTCTTGAGCCTGTCCCCTGCTGCTAGCTCTGCCGAAGCGCCACATAAACGTCGCATCTGCCTGGTGCACAACGCTGCCGCCTTCGAGAGCGATTCTTCTCTCGACATGGATGCGTCGCACTTGCGGCGCGTGCTTGAAGTCAACATCGTCGCGCCGTTGCTGCTGAACACAATCGTTGCACCGCGGATGGCGGTAGGCAGCTCGATTGTCTACGTCGGCTCCACGCTGTCCGAAAAGGCAGTCGCAGGCAGAGCAAGCTATGTGGTGTCGAAGCATGCTCTGGTTGGGTTAATGCGCGCAACCTGTCAGGACGCGCTCGACGGTCGCTTGCATACCGTCTGCATATGTCCCGGCTTTGTCGACACCGAAATGATTGGGGACGCTTCTAGTCAGGAAAACGCCCGCAGCCAATTGGAGGGACGCACAGCGTTTAAGCGTCTGATTCGTCCCGATGAGATCGCCGAGCTAGCTTGGACGGCAGCATTGACCCCAACTCTAAATGGTGCCGTTTTGCACGCCAATCTCGGGCAGATTGAACGATGAACATGCAACTGGAAACGAAAGAGGTACAGCAATGAGCGGTTTCATCAGCAGCGGGCGTCCGGCACCGGACAAGGTGCTCGTCGACATTGCCGAGTACGTTCTCCACTACGAAATTGAGAGCCCCGAGGCGTTTGAGACTGCGCGCTACTGCCTGATGGACACGCTTGGCTGCGGCTTCGAGGCGCTGGAGTACCCAGCGTGCACCAAGATGCTCGGGCCCGTTGTGCCCGGCACGGTGGTGCCCAATGGCGCCAAGGTGCCGGGGACGCCCTACCAGCTCGACCCGGTGATGGCCGCGTTCAACATCGGCGCCATGATCCGCTGGCTAGATTTCAACGATACGTGGTTGGCGGCCGAGTGGGGCCATCCATCCGATAACCTCGGCGGCATCCTCGCCACCGCTGACTGGCTCAGCCGCAATGCAGTCGCTGCCGGCAAAAAGCCGCTGACCGTGCAGGACGTGCTCACCGCCATGATCAAGGCGCACGAGATCCAGGGCTGCATCGCGCTGGAGAACTCGTTCAACAAGGTGGGGCTGGATCACGTGGTGCTCGTGAAGATTGCCTCCACCGCCGTGGTGGCGCAGATGCTTGGGCTTACCAGGGACGAGATCATCAACGCCCTGTCGCTGGCCTGGGTCGATGGCCAGAGCCTGCGTACTTACCGCCATGCGCCCAACACGGGCTCGCGCAAGAGCTGGGCCGCTGGCGATGCAACAAGCCGCGCAGTACGCTTGGCGTTGATCGCCAAGACTGGCGAGATGGGCTACCCCTCGGTGCTGTCCGCCAAGGGCTGGGGGTTTTACGACGTGCTGTTCAAGGGCAACGAATTCAAGTTTCAGCGCCTCTATGGCAGCTACGTGATGGAGCAGGTGCTGTTCAAGATCTCGTTCCCGGCAGAGTTCCATTCGCAAACCGCGGTGGAAGCGGCCATGACTATTTCGGCCGAGCTGCGCAAGCTTGGCAAGACGGATAGGGACGTGAAGAAGATCACGATTCGCACGCACGAGGCCTGCATTCGCATCATCGACAAGAAGGGGCCGCTGAACAACCCGGCCGATCGCGACCACTGCATCCAGTACATGGTCGCGGTGCCGATCATCCACGGCCGGCTGGTAGCGTCCGACTACGAGGACAACATTGCCTCAGATCCGCGCATCGACGCGCTGCGCGACAAGATCGAGTGCGTGGAAGACCCGCAGTTCACCAAGGACTACCACGACCCCGACAAGCGCTCGATCGCCAATGCGCTGACGGTGGAGTTCGGCGATGGCAGCAAGCTGCCGGAGATCGTGGTCGAGTACCCGATCGGCCACAAGCGCCGCCGCCAGGAAGGCATGCCGGTGCTGGTCGAGAAGTTCAAGACCAATTTGAACCGGGTGTTTGCCGACAAGCAGGCTGCATCGATCCTCGACCTGTGCATGGATCCCAAGCGGCTGGCCGCCACGCCGGTCAACGAGTTCGTCGACCTCATGGCCAGGTGACCGGTGGGACGTGCGGCACGCCAAAGGACGACGCAAAAGTGACAATTGCGATTGGCATGGGCACAAGACTTGAGCGCGGCGGTCTATTCGACATCGAACCCACGATCGGGAGCCCTGCAATGAAGAGCACTTCAGTCGCTTCTTTCGTTGTACGCCCTGCTTTGGCGCTGGCCGCAGCCGCCGCTCTGACTGGCTGCGCTTCGAGCTACCAGCTCACGCTGATGCCACGCAACAGTGGCACGCTGTTCTACGGCGACGCTGTCGAGCAAAGCGCCGGCGGCGAAGCCATCGTCACCGTCAATCTCGACAA
>JBIIZX010000340.1:0-4423 GCA_044346055.1 Burkholderiaceae bacterium
CGCCGGCTACGACGAGAAGACGCCCGAGCGGCTGAACAGCCGCAACGGCTACCGCGACCGCACCTGGGACACGCGCGCCGGCAGCGTGGAGCTGAAGATCCCCAAGCTGCGCCAGGGCAGCTACTACCCCGAGTTTCTGGAGCCCCGGCGCACGGCCGAGAAGGCGTTGACGGCAGTCATCCAGGAAGCCTACATCCAGGGTGTGTCGACCCGCTCGGTGGATGAACTGGTCAAGGCGCTGGGGATGAGCGGCGTCTCCAAGAGCCAGGTCAGCCGCCTGTGTGGCGAACTCGACGAGCGCGTGGGCGCGTTCCTGAACCGCCAGATCGAGGGCGACTGGCCGTACCTGTGGATCGACGCGACCTACGTGAAGACGCGCGAGGCCGGGCGCATCGTGAGTGTGGCGGTGATAGTGGCAGTGGGTGTGAACACCGATGGCCAGCGCGAGGTGCTGGGCCTGAAGGTCGGGCCCAGCGAGGCCGAGCCCTTCTGGACCGACTTCCTGCGCAGCCTGAACCGGCGTGGCCTGCGTGGCGTCAAGCTCGTGATCAGCGACAGCCACGAGGGCATCAAGGCGGCCACGGCCAAGGTGCTCAAGGCGACCTGGCAGCGCTGCCGGGTGCACTTCATGCGCAACGCCCTGGCGCACGCCGGCAAGACCCAGCGGCGCATGGTCAGCGCGGCCATCGGCACGGTGTTCGTGCAGGAGTCGGCCGAAGCGGCACGCACGCAGTGGCGCTCGGTGGCCGATCAGTTGCGCGGCAAGTTCCCCAAGCTCGGCGATCTCATGGACGAGGCCGAGAACGACGTGCTGGCGTTCATGACATTCCCCAGAGCGCACTGGACGCAGATCTACAGCACCAACCCGCTGGAGCGACTGAACGCAGAGATCAAGCGGCGCACCCGCGTCGTGGGCATCTTCCCCAACGACGCTTCGATCACCCGGCTGGTCGGCGCCATGATGATCGAGCAAAACGACGAGTGGAGTCTGAACCGGCGCTACATGCAGCTTGAGGGGCTGCAAACACTCAGCGATACTGTTCCGACTCGGCTGTCCGCAGTGGCCCGCTGAGTAGCGCGCACCTCAGCTCTTCCGGGCTGTGGACTTACACCACGCGCTGGGACACGACCAAAAGACACTGGGTCCCCGCCTGCGCGGGGACGACGGCAAGTTCCCATGCTCGGTGTGCTCAGAGGTTCAACAGGCCTTTCCATCGCGACCGAAACTGGGCCCCGGCCTGCGCCGGGGCGACGGGTGCGCGCTATTCGTGTCGTCCCCGCAAAGGCGGGGAACCAGTGTCGTTACAGCATTTGAAGTGCGACGCGCCTAACGACACTCGGCCCCCGCCTGCGCAGCGACGACGGCAGATTCCCTTGCTCGCTGTGTCTCTGTCGTTCATCTGTGCCCTTCTCCGTGCTCTTCGTGTGCTTCGTGTGATCCAACGGTCCTAGTACGCCGCCTCGAAAAACCTTTCAAAGTCCACCCGCGTCACAGCCCGCGGGTTGGTCTGGTGGCAGATGTCCTTTTCCGCCAGGTCGACCAGCCGGCCAAAGTGCGCGCGCTGCACACCCACGGCGGACAGCGACGGCGCGATGCCGATCTCGCGCTTGAGTGCCGCCAGCCACGGCACAAAATGATCGGCGCTGCCGGCGCCGACCACGTGCGCCAGCTCGGCGAACTTCTTCGGCGCGGCTTCGAGGTTGAACTTCATCACCGGCTCGATCATCAACGCGTTGGCCAAGCCATGGTGCAGGTCGCACACGGCACCGAGCGCGTGTGCGCAGGAGTGCACCGCGCCCAAGTCCTTCTGGAATGCGATGGCGCCCATCATCGAGGCCATCATCATGTCGGCCCGCGCGCAGTAGTTGCCGGGCTCCTTGACCGCCAGGGCGAGCGCGCGGGCGGCGATGCGCGTGCCTTCGAGCGCAATGCCGTCGCACAGCGGGTGATAGGCCGGCGAGAGATACGACTCCACGTTGTGCGTGAGCGCATCCATGCCGGTGGCAGCTGTGACCCCCGCCGGCAGCGCGTAGGTGAGCTCTGGGTCGGCAAACACCTGCCGGGCGAGAATCTTGGGCGAGAAGATCACGCGCTTCACATGGCCCCCTCCTTCACTGCTGTCTTCGCTCACCACGCTCGAGCGCCCCACCTCCGAGCCCGTGCCGCTGGTGGTCGGCAGCGCGACAAAGTAGGGCACCTCGTTGATCGCGCGCACCTTGGGATGATCCCAGGCGTAGTCGATGGCATCGCCATCGTTCATCGCCACCACGCCGACCACCTTGGCCACGTCGAGCGCCGCACCGCCGCCAAAGCCGATCACGCAATCAGCGCGGTGCGCCTTGAAAGCCGCCGCACCCGCGTTGACCTGGGCTGCCGTCGGGTTGCCATGCACACCCGCGAACACGCCGACGTCGAGCCCCGTGTGCAAATGGCTCATGAACTCCTGCAGCACGGGCAGTGCGGCCAGCGCGCGGTCGGTGACGATCAGTGGGCGCTTGTAGCCCTGTTCTTTCAGGTGCACGCCCACGAGCTTGCGGGCGCCGCCGCCAAAGTGGATGGTGGTGGGAAAGGAAAACCGCTCGATCTTCATGACGCACCGCTCCTCGTGTGTATTTTTGTGTGCATGTCTGCACACGAGGTTAGCAGCGGCGCCGTGGGCAGCGGTGTGCCGCGTTTGATCTGGATCGACCCTCCGCGAACGCCTACTCGGCCGTCGTCGGCAGTGGCTTTCCCACGATCCGCTTGTACAGCCACCAGCTGACCAGACCAATCGACATCAGCCCGAGCGAGGCGATCGCCAGCGCGGGTGCGGAGTGCATCACCAGCGGGCTGAGCACGCCCGCCACCACCGCATTGGCCACGCTGCCGATCACTGCCTGCAGCGACGAGGCCATGCCGCGCCGCTCCGGCGCCAGATCGAGCACCATGATCGTCACCACCGGCACCATCAGCGACCAGCCAAAGGCAAACAGGCCCACCAGCGGCAGCGCCCACCACGCCTGCGGTGCGAACAGCAGGTTCGCCGTCACATTGACCAGCGACACCGCCACCATGATCACGAAGCCGTGGCGGATCTGGCGCCGTTGCGGGATGCGGCCGGCCAGGCGGCCACTCAACCAGGCGCCGCCCATGATCCCCGCGATCGTGCAGCAGAAGAACCAGAAGAACTGCGTCGGCGCCAGACCAAGCACGTCACCGAGAAAGGCGGGCGCCGAGAGCACGTACAGGAACATGCCGTTGAAGGGCACGCCCGAGGCCAGCGCCAGCGGAAAGAAGCGGCGATCGCCCAGCAGCCCCGCATAGCCCGCCATGAGGTTGCGCACATTGAAGGGCTGCTTGAACTCCGGATGCAGCGTCTCGGGCAGCAGGCGCCAGTTGGCGATCCACAGTGTCAGGCCCACCAGTGCCAGAAACCAGAACACCGCCTGCCAGTTGATGAATACGTACAGCTGCGCGCCGATCATGGGCGCGATGGCCGGCGCCACGCCGAAGAAAATGGTCACCTGCGACATCACGCGCTGCGCTTCGTCGGGCGGAAACAGGTCGCGGATCACCGCGCGGCTCACCACGATGCCGGCGCCGGTCGCCAGCCCCTGCATGGCGCGAAAGGCGATGAGCTGCCAGATCGTCTGCGACAACGCGCAACCAATCGAGGCGATCGTGAACACCGCCACGCCCCACAGGACGACCGGGCGCCGGCCAAAGCTGTCGGCCAGCGCCCCGTGAAACAGGTTCATCAGTGCGAAGCCGAAGAGATAGGCCGACAGCGTCTGCTGCATCTGCGCCGGCGTGGCGCCCAGCGCCTTGGCCATCGAGCCGAAGGCGGGCAGGTAGGTGTCGATCGCAAACGGCCCCAGCATGCCGAGGCAGGCGAGTAGCAGCGCCATCGCCCAGAGTGGGGCGGTCCAGAGTTGAGCGGCGCTGGGGTTCATACGGTGGATCGGGTGGGGCAGCGCACGCGGTGGGCCGTCACGTTGAAGTGTGCAGGATTGCGGCCTGCCACATTGGCGGGACCGTTATCCTGCCCTCCAGAGCAAATGACAGACCGTACGACCGATGGCAGTGTGAGCGAGGGCAACGTGAGCGAGGGCAGTGCGGATGACGAGGGCGAGCACGGCGGCCGCAACGACGACGACCATCGCACTCCCGACGCTGCCGCCCTGCGCAAGCCGCCGGAAGTGCTCGAGCAGTGGCAGTCCGCCGATGGGGTCGCGCTGCTGATCCGGCCGCTGCTCAGCGACGACATTGGCCGCCAGTTGCGGCTTCTCGAAACGCTGTCGAGCGATTCGCGCTACGAGCGCCTGCTAGCCCGGATGTTTCACCAGTCACTGTTGTATGGGCCTGGTGGAGCAAGTGACCGTGCCATTTGGGCGTTTCTGATGGTGTAACCGGTGCATTGATGCGCTGCTGAGTCTGGGTGTC
>JBIIZX010000341.1:0-4410 GCA_044346055.1 Burkholderiaceae bacterium
GCCAAGACGGGCGAGTTCGACAGCTCAACAAGACAGCGAGGAGACACATGGAGTACTTCGTCACCGGAGCCACGGGCTTCATCGGCAAACGCCTGGTCAAAAAGCTGCTGGCAAGGCGCGGCAGCACAGTCCACTTCCTCGTGCGCGAGGAAAGCCGCGACAAGATCCCCGCGCTGCTGGACTACTGGGGCGTGACTGATAGCCGCGCCAAGCCGGTGTACGGCGATCTGGGCAAGCCGCTGCTCGGCGTATCAAAGGCGGCGCTCAAGGAGCTGACCGGCTCGGTCGACCACTTTTTCCACCTCGCCGCCGTCTATGATCTGAAGGCCGATGCCGAGAGCCAGATCGTCGGCAACATCGAAGGCACCCGCAACGCGGTGGCGCTGGCCAATGCCATCAAGGCCGGCATCTTCCAGCACTGCTCGAGCATCGCGGCCGCCGGTTTGTACGAAGGCGTGTTCCGCGAAGACATGTTCGCGGAGGCCGAGAACCTCGACCATCCGTACTTCGCCACCAAGCACGACAGCGAGAAGATCGTGCGCCAGGAGGTCAAGGGCAACTGGCGCGTGTATCGCCCGGGACTCGTGGTGGGCGACAGCAAGTCGGGCGAGATGGACAAGATCGACGGCCCGTATTACTTCTTCAAGCTCATCCAGAAGCTGCGCGGCATGCTGCCACCGTGGATGCCGAGCATCGGCATCGAGGGTGGCCGCATCAACATCGTGCCGGTGGACTTCGTGGTCGATGCGATGGATCACATCGCCCACGTCAAGGACCAGGACGGCCGCGCGTTTCATCTGGTCGATCCCACGCCGTATCGCGTTGGCGACGTTCTCAACACGTTTGCCAAGGCAGCACACGCACCGCAGATGTCGCTGCGCATCAACGCGGCGCTGCTGGGCTTCATCCCGGGCAGCGTCAGGAAGGGCATGCTGGCGCTGACGCCGGTCAAGCGCATTCGCAACGCCGTGATGAAGGACCTGGGGCTGCCCGACGACATCCTGCAGTTCGTCAACTACCCCACCCGGTTTGATTGCCGCGACACGGCGGCGCTGCTCAAGGGCACCGGCATCGAGTGCCCGCGCCTGGAGGACTACGCCTACCGGCTGTGGGACTACTGGGAGCGCAACCTCGATCCGGATCTGTTCATCGACCGCACGCTGCGCGGCCAGGTGCAGGGCAAGGTCGTGCTGGTGACCGGCGGCTCCTCGGGCATTGGCCTGGCGGCTGCCCACAAGATTGCGGCGGCAGGCGCCATCACGGTGATCGTCGGCCGTGAGCAGGAAAAGCTCGACGCTGCCAAGGCCGAGATCGAGGCCGCGATCAAGGCCGCAAGCGCGACCCATGCGGGCGGCAAGAAGCGTGGCGGCGAGGGCGAGCGCAGCGGCGACAAGGTGGTCACCATCTCGGCGGACCTGGCGAGCATCGAGGGCTGTGACAAGCTGGTCGCCGAACTCGTGGAGCGCTTTGGCGGCGTGGATGTGCTCATCAACAACGCCGGCCGCTCGATCCGCCGCGGTATCGAGTCGAGCTACGACCGCTTCCATGACTTCGAGCGGACCATGCAGCTCAATTACTTCGGCTGCCTGCGTACCACCATGGGATTGCTGCCGCACATGCTGGCCAAGCGGCGCGGCCACATCGTCAACATCAGCTCGATCGGCGTGCTGACCAATGCGCCGCGCTTTTCGGCCTACGTGGCCAGCAAGGCGGCGCTCGATGCGTGGACGCGCTGCGCGGCGAGCGAGTTCATCGACGTCGGCATCACCTTCACCACCATCAACATGCCGCTGGTGCGCACGCCGATGATCGCGCCCACCAAGATTTACCAGAACGTGCCGACGCTGTCGCCCGAAGAGGCGGCCGATCTGATCGTGCAGGCGATCGTCTACAAGCCGGTGCGGATTGCCACCCGCCTGGGCGTGTTCGGCCAGGTGCTGCACACGCTGGCGCCGCGCGTGGCGCAGATCGTCATGAATACGACCTTCCGCATGTTCCCGGACTCGGACGCTGCCAAGGCCCCGCGCGAGGGCGAGAAGCCCAAGGCGACCGCCGACCAGATTGCGTTTGCCAATCTGATGCGAGGGATCCACTTCTAGCGCTTTGCGTGTACGCGATCCGCTGCGCGGATCGCACGTGCACGCAAAGCGAGTGAAGTGTTGAAGATCGGTGGCGGAGCCACACGATCTTCAAGTGGGTCCTGCTCGCGCTGCGCGCTTGCAGGACGGGCGCTGGTCGCGGCTGGCGCCGCTTGGCCGCGCGGTGAGGCTTGCTTCGCTCGCCTCATGCGGAGCAGGGCAGCTTGGGTGGCAAAGGCGTTGCGCGCCGGTCAGGGCGTCGTTCCCGCGCAGGCGGGAACCCAGCGTCTTTCCGTTGTTGGTTCAGGTGCGCGCCATCCTCTTGGGCAACCCAATGACGTCAATTCCTTCTCCGCGCTCTCCGTGCTCTTCGTGCTCTTCGTGTGACTCAAAGACGCATCGCCCCGGCAAGTAATCACACCGCAAGCGCGCGTACCATCCGCGCTCCTTTTGGCGTCCCTCGCTCGTGTCTCTCCTGCAACTGATCCGCGGCTTTGTGGGCCGCAACTGGCGTGCCTATGTGTTGGCAGGCCTGATGCTGTTCGGCGTCGCGCTGCTGACCGTGTGGCTGCCTCGCAAGGTGGGGCAGGTGATCGATGTGCTGGCGGCAGGGCAGGCGACGCCGGCCAGTCTCGCGCGCGACATGGCCTTGCTGCTGGGCGCGGGCGTCGTCATCTACCTGTTGCGTGCGGGCTGGCGGCTGCAGCTCTTTGCGGCCGCCTATCGACTCGGCTTCGAGCTGCGTACGCGGCTGTATGAGCGGCTCACGCTGCAGGGACCGCGTTTTTTCCAGACCAGGAAGACCGGCGACCTGATGGCGCGCGCGACCAATGACGTCGACGCCGTGGAGCTCACTGCAGGCGAGGCGTTTCTCGCCGGCTTTGACGGCACGATGACGCTGGTGCTGGTGGTGGCGATGATGACGCTGGGCATCGACTGGCGCCTGGCGGCGGTCGCGCTGCTGCCGTTTCCGCTCATGGCGCTCGCCTTCTGGGTGATCTCGCGCCACGTGCACGACGGCTGGCGGCGCTCGCTCGACCGCTTTTCAGAGATGAACGAGCTGGTGCAGGAGACCGTCAGCGGCGTGCGCACCGTGCGAGCGCTCGGGCTGGAGACGCGCGCCGACGCCGAGTTTGCGCGCAAGGCGGGTGCTGCTGCGGATGCCAACTTCGATGCGCAGCGCTGGGAGGCAGCCTACGAGCCGTCAGTGGGTCTCACGCTGACCACGGCCACCGTGCTGACGCTTGCGATGGGCGGCTGGCTGGTGCAGCAGGGCGAGATCACGGTGGGAGAGCTCACTGCCTTCACGATGTATCTGGGTCAGCTGATCTGGCCCGCGTTTGCGGCGGGCTGGGTGATGTCGCTGATCGAGCGCGGCAAGGCGGCCTGGGCCCGGCTCGACCCGGTGTTGCGCGAGCCGCCGGCGATCGACGATCGGGGCACGCTGGCGCGCGTCGAGCCCGGCCCGCTGGTACTCGATGCCGTGTCGTTTGCTTATGCCGGCGGGGCAAATGCGCTGACCGACATCAGCGTCACTGTGGCGCCGGGCACCACGCTGGGCATCGTCGGTCCTACGGGCGCTGGCAAGTCGACGCTATTGCACCTGTTGCTGCGGCACGATGAACTGGTACACGGACAAATTTCTCTCGGCGGGCAAAGGCTGGACAGCTATCAGCTCGCGGCGCTGCGCGAGGCATTTGCGTGGGTGCCGCAGGAGGCCTTTCTTTTCTCGGCGAGCATTGCCGAGAACGTTGCCTTGTCGCATCCGACCGCCACCCGGGCAGAGATCGAGCGGGTGGCTCAACTGGCGGCCATGCATGACGACATCCTGCGCTTTCCGCTCGGCTATGAAACGCCGGTGGGCGAGCGCGGCGTGACGCTCTCGGGCGGGCAGCGGCAGCGGGTGGCCATTGCGCGCGCGCTGCTCGCGCAGACCGATGGGCGCAGCGGTCGGACAGTCGAGAACCGTGCCCCGATCCTGCTCCTGGATGACGCGCTCTCGGCGGTTGATACCGGCACCGAGACGACCATCCTGGCGCACCTGCGCGGCGTGGTGGACGGGGCAGGTGCCAGGCGCACGTCGATCATCGTGAGCCACCGCCTGTCGGCCGTGGTCGATGCGCAGCAGATCATCGTCCTGCAGGACGGGCGCGTGGCCGAGCGCGGCACCCACGAGGAGTTGTTGCGCCTGAGCGGCTGGTACGCCGCGCAGTGGCGCTACCAGCAGCTCGAGGAGAGCCTGCGATGAGGCGGTCGCCATGAGCAGCACTGCCGCCAAGCACGAGCACGAAGACCTGCGTCCTGTCGCGGCGGCCGACCGCAAGGGCGCGCT
>JBIIZX010000342.1:0-4407 GCA_044346055.1 Burkholderiaceae bacterium
ACTGGCCCGAGCCAGATGGCCAGGGAGACATTGGGTCCCGGCCTGCGCCGGGACGACGTGCACCGGCCGGTCGCGTTGAGCGGGAGAGGGCGTCGGCTTGTGCCAGAGAGTCGCGCAGGCCGGGACTGCGGCGTGCGCGAGCGGCCATCCCGGATCCCACGCGCGTGACCCGCCAACCATCAGGGGCGCGCCAGCTCCATCTACCCCGGCGAACTCGCCTCGCACAGCCGGCCGAAGAACGCCTCGCACGCGGCCACCTGGTCGTAGCTCACGTACTCATTCGGCTTGTGGGCCTGCGCGATCGAGCCCGGCCCCATCACCACGGTAGGGATGCCGGCATTGGCGAACAGGCTGGCTTCTGTGGCAAAGCTCACCGCACCGGCACCCAGGTGGGCCGTGCGGGCCAGCTGCTGCGCCCACAGCACGATCGGCGCGTCGGGAGCGATCCCGAAAGCGGGCAGGTCCATCCCCATGTCGAAGCGGATGTCGGCGTCCGCGGCCACCGCCCGCATCTGCGGCAGCAGCTCGTTGCGGGCATGGTCCAGGATGGGCTGTGTCATCGCGTCGTGCGGCGTGGCCGGGATGTTGCGCATCTCGAACTCGAAGCTGCAGTCGCGCGGCACCACGTTGACGGCGATGCCGCCGTGGATGACGCCGGTCTGCAGCGTGGAGAATGGCACCTCGAAGCGCGCGTCCTGCGGCTCCTCGAGAGCGAGGCGTGCGGCCTGCTGGCGGATGAAGCCGATCAGCATGGCCGCGTACTCGATGGCATTGACACCCGTTGGCGTGAGCGATGAATGCGCCTCGCGCCCGCGCAGCGTGCAGCAATAGTCGCGCTTGCCCTTGTGCGCCACAATGGCGCGCATGTCGGTGGGCTCGCCGATGATGCAGCCGGCCGGCTTCACGCCCTGGTCCTGCAGGTCCGCCACCAGGCCGCGAATGCCGAGGAAGGTGGTCTCCTCGTCGTAAGTGAGCGCGAGATGAATCGGCACGCGAGCCTGGGCTTGCAGGAAGCGCGGCGCCCAGGCCAGCGCGATGGCGATAAAGCCTTTCATGTCGGCGCTGCCACGGCCATGGATCAACCCACTGCGGTGCGTGGCCACAAACGGATCGCTGTCCCAGTCCTGCCCCTCCACCGGCACCGTGTCGGTGTGTCCGCTGAGGATCACGCCGTCGTGCTTCACCCGCGCCGGATCGTCGGCCAGCGTGCAGAACAGATTGGCCTTTTTCTCACGGCGGTCGTAGACCAGCCGTGGCCGCACTCCAAGCGCGGCAAGATAATCGCGCGCGTACTCGATGAGGCCGAGATTTGAGTCGCGGCTGACTGTCGGAAAGCCGATCAACCGGTCGATCATCTGCAGTGCCTCGCCAGACGGTGTTGCGGTGGCGGTGCCGCTGTCGATGGGCGCGCTGTCGATAGGCGATTTCATGATGACAATGGCTGCGCGAGACGCAAGCACGTGAGGATCAATGCAGTCTACGCGCGGGCACGGCTACGATTGCCTGCTCTGCCTCACTCCCACCCGCCGATCCCGGGCCAGTTTGCCAACCATGCAACTCGTCGAACCCATCACACGCTTTGTCACCGATCTGCAGGCACTGCGCCGCGACCTGCACGCACACCCGGAACTGCGCTATGAAGAAACGCGCACCAGCGATGTGGTGGCCGCCAAGCTCGCCGAGTGGGGCATCGAAGTGCACCGCGGCCTTGGTGGCACCGGCGTCGTGGGCGTGCTGAAGTCGGGCCATGGCACGCGCACGCTTGGCCTGCGCGCCGACATGGACGCGCTGCCGATCGAAGAAGCCAACACGTTTGCGCATCGCTCGCAGCATGCCGGCAAGATGCACGCGTGCGGGCACGATGGCCACACCGCCATGCTGCTCGGGGCGGCCCGGCATCTGGCCGCAACGCGCAACTTCAACGGCACGGTGCACTTCATCTTCCAGCCGGCTGAGGAAGGCGGCGCCGGCGCGCAGAAGATGATCGACGATGGATTGTTCACGCGCTTTCCGTGCGACGCCGTGTTCGGCCTGCACAACTGGCCAGGCTTGCGCGTGGGGCAGTTCGGCTTCAATCCGGGTGCGCTCATGGCCAGCGGCAACCAGTTCGAGATCCGCATCAGGGGCAAGGGCGCGCACGCCGCGCTGCCGCATATGGGCGTGGACCCGGTGATGGTGACGGTGCAGGTGGCGCAGGCGCTGCAGACCATCATCACGCGCGCCAAGAAGCCGATCGACTCGGCCGTGCTCTCGATCACCGTGCTGCGCGCCGGCGACACCCACAACGTGGTGCCGAACGACGCCTTCCTGGGTGGCACGGTGCGCACCTTTGATGACCGCGTGACCGATCTCATCGAGGAGCGCATGCGCCGCATCGCCACCATGACCGCCGAGGCGCATGGCGCCAGCGCCGAGGTGAGCTTCAACCGCTACTACCCCGCGACCGTGAATCACCCGGCCGAAACCGCGTTCGCCGCCGACGTGGCCGCCGGGATGGTGGGCGAGGCCAACGTGGTGCGCGTCCACGAGCCCGCCATGACCTCGGAGGACTTCAGCTTCATGCTCCGGGCCCGCCCCGGCACCTACTTCTTCCTGGGCAACGGCGACGGCGCCCATCGCGAGTTCGGCCACGGCATCGGCCCCTGCACGCTGCACAACCCGAGCTATGACTTCAATGACGAGTTGCTGCCGATCGGGGCGAGCTTCTGGGTACGGCTGACTGAACGGTTCCTGGCCTGAGACGCCGCGCGGCAACGGCAATCAACGCTGCAACCGCAGACAGGGCGAGCGTCATCGCATGCCTTCTCGCGCGGTGCGTGCCGATTGACCGGATCAGCCGCGCACGAGTGCTACCCCTTCAAGACCAGACGGCAACGCAAGACGGCGCGATGCGGGAGGAACCCCCGAGCCCGAGTTTCCATTCGCTCCCGTCACTCCTCGCGCGCGCGGCGTTGCGCCCGGCGCGGCTGGTTGCCGCGCGTGCCCGTGCGCTGGCCGTCGGCCCACACCGAGCCGTTGGCGGGTGTCGCCGCACTTGCGCGTGCCTCGGCAGTGCCGCGGGCGGCCAGCCACAGGCGCAGCAGCGCGAGCGCTTGCGGCTCGCTGAGTAGACGCATCTGCTCTTCGGCCGTCAGCGAGGACAAGCCGCGTTGCGCGGCGCGCTCGGCCAGTTGCAGGCGGCGGCCGGCGCGCAGCCCTTCCTGCGTTTCACGCACGCCCATGGCCCGGCTGACTTCGGCGTGCACCGCCGGGTTGGCCACCGCGTCGGCAAAGCCGAGCGGGTGCAGCGGGCGCGATTGATAGCGCTGTGCAGCGCGCAGCACGGCGGGCATCCAGGCTTCCTCGGGCACGGCAAACAGGCCCGCGCGCGCCAGGCGACCACCAATGGATGGCAGGCTGGTAAGCACCGAAAGCGGGATCGCCACGAGTAGCGGTACCAGCACCGGCGCGAGCCACACCGCACCTCCGGCACCAACCGCGCACACCACACTCCCCAGCCACAGGGCTGCGATGCCGGCGTGCACACCGTGGATGCGCAACGCCTCGGTCCAGGTCGTGGCCTGTGCGCCCCGCGGCGGCGAGCGCCAGGTGAACTTCCAGCCGGTGAACTGGCCGATGGTGGCCGCGAGCACGAACTGCGCGTGGAACATCATGCGCACCGGCGCCATGAGAACGCTCAGCACTAACTCGGCGGCTGCGCTGGCCAGCAGGCGCGCGCTGCCGCTAAAGCGGCGCTGCTCGCGCCGCAGGAACACCGCGGCAAGGGCCAGCAGCTTGGGCAGCACCAGCATGGTCGCGGTGGCCGCGAACAGCGCCAGCATGATCCAGCTTGCGCCGGCGCCAGCCTGCGGCTGCAGTGACACCTGTGCCAGCGCGGACAACGGACTGACCGTGTGCTGCACCAGCGCCAGCGTGGTCGACAGCAGCAGGAAGCCCAGCCACAGCGGTGCCGACAGGTACGACAGGAGCCCCGTGAGGAACATCACGCGGTGCACCGGATGCAGGCCCGGCTCACCGATGAGCCGCCCGTTTTGCAGGTTGCCCAGGCACCAGCGGCGGTCACGCTGCAACTCGGTGGCCAGGCTCGGCGGCACCTGCTCGTAGGAGCCTTGCAGCTCATGCGCCACCCAGACGTGATAGCCGGCGCGGCGCAGCAGCGCGGCCTCGACAAAGTCGTGCGACATCACGTCGCCGTCGAGCATGCCGGGCTTTGCGCCACGTGCCGGCAGCTTGGCCAGCGCCGCGTGCTGCATGAACGGCGCGGTGCGGATGATCGCGTTGTGGCCCCAGTAGTGCGACTCGCCCATCTGCCAGTACTGCATGCCGGCGGTGAACAGCGGTCCGGTCACGCGCTGCACGAACTGCTGCAGGCGCCCGTGCAGCGTGTCCGGCCCGAGCGCGCGCGGC
>JBIIZX010000343.1:0-4406 GCA_044346055.1 Burkholderiaceae bacterium
TGTCTCCGCGCTTTCAAGGCGCATGCTGCCCAGTGCCTGCGCAACCCACGCCAGGATCGGCTGCCATTGGACGAGATCGGTATTCACGGTGGCGGCCGGCAGGTCGAACAGTGTGAGACCTTCTTCGATTGCCTGCACATAGCGCGGGCTGTAGCGCAGCGCTCCCACCAGTTGCACGCCGGTATCGTCGGCCCAGCGCTTGAGCGACTCGCGCGCATCGGCGCGGCTGTCCACGCGCATGCCCACCGCGGCGATGCGGCAGCGGCCCTGCGCCACGCGCGGCAGTGTCTGCAGTTCGGCAAAGCCCTCAGCGGCGGCGGCGCGATCGAAGGCCGAGTGGCACACCGGCATCAGGATCACATCGGCATACATGACCACCCGCGCCAGATCAAAACCGCGCAAGCCCCCCGGCGTGTCAAGCACCACATGCCCGGTGTTGGCCGGTGGCCGCACCATGGCCTTTGGATCAACCGTCCAACCCGTGACCTGGCCGCGCTGTGGGCTGGCGCGCTGCTTGAGCCACACCTGGGTCGACAGCTGTCGATCCACATCGCCCAGCAGCACACGCTCGCCATCGCGCGCCAGCCAGGCCGCCAGATGGGTGGCCAGCGTGCTCTTGCCGCTGCCGCCCTTGCGATTGACCACTGCGATGACTGCCATGTTCGCTCTCCACGCGTGCCGTACGCTGCCACGCATGTGCATGGTCAGGCGCACGATTACAGCATCAGGCCGTGCGCGCCAGTGCGGATGATCCAAAAGGCAGGACAACGGATGAGGCGCAATTCGCCGGATTAGCCGAGTTGCGGGAGGCGGATGAGTTGCGCGCTTTGCGGTGTACGCGATTGGCTCCGCCGATCGCACGTGCACCGCAAAGCGGACCGATCAATCAGATGGGTCAGCTTCGGAGCGGCCGCGCGCGAGCCCATGAAACAAGCGCGAGGTGTTCGCTGCGCAAACTCGCCGATGGTCTTTATGACCACGTCCACGCTGCTGCCTCGAGGCTCCAGGCAAGAGCGACTTCAGCGCAGCCGTGTGCGTTTGAGCAGAAGAGAGTTGGTGAAGACGCTCACGCTGCCTGAGCGGCGCGCCAGCGCTGCGTGCTCCACCTCGCCGCCGGCCGCCAGGCCGGGGCGTTCAGCAGCAGGGGAAGACCTTCAGCGCAGCCGTGTGCGTTTGAGCAAGAGAGAATTTGTGATGACGCTCACGCTGCTGAACGCCATCGCCGCACCTGCCACAACCGGTGAGAGCAGGCCAAAGGCCGCGAGCGGGATGCCCACCACGTTGTAGATGAAGGCCCAGTACAGGTTCTGGCGGATCTTGCGCACGGTGGCGCGCGACAGTGCAATCGCCTCCGCCACCAGCAGCGGGTCGCCGCGCATCAGCGTCACGCCGGCGGCGTGTATGGCGATGTCGGTGCCGGTGCCCATCGCAATGCCCAGATCGGCCGCGGCGAGCGCCGGAGCGTCGTTGATGCCATCGCCCACCATGGCCACGCGGCGCTTGCCAAGCGGGCCGGCCTTCAGTGCCGTCACCCGCGCCGCCTTGTCCTGCGGCAGCACGTTGGCCTCGAATTGCTCGAGACCTAGTTCCGCGGCCACCCGCGCCGCCGCACCGGCATTGTCGCCACTGAGCATGGTCGTCACGATGCCCTGCGCCTTCAGTGCCGCCACCGCCGCCCGTGCGGTGGGCTTGGGCGCATCGGCAAAGGCGATCACGCCCTGCACCTGCCAGCCGCGCGGCGGGTCAGCGTCCGGGGCAGCATTCGCGCCAACACTCGCACCACCCGTGTCCGTCTGCGCCAGCCACGACACGCTTTGACCGCGGGCCTGCAGCGCCTCGGCCTGCGCTGCGAGAGCGCTGCGATCGATGCCGAGTTCGTCGAGCCAGGCGGCGCCGCCGAAAACCGTGTCGCGCCCATCGATTTGTGCCCGCACGCCGCGACCAGGGACCACAGCGGCGGCCTGCACGCTGAGCGGCGCCGCGCTCGCAGCATCCGCAGCCGCCGCGCGCACCGCAGCCGCCAGCGGATGGGTGCTGGCGCCATTGACGGCGGCGGCCAGTTGCACGGCGGCCGGCGCGGTTACACCGGCGGCCGGCAGCACTTCGGTCACGCGCGGCTTGCCATCAGTGAGCGTGCCGGTCTTGTCAAAGGCGACGACGCTGATCTCGCGCGCAACTTCGAGCGCCTCGGCGTCCTTGATCAGCACGCCGCGCTGCGCGGCCAGGCCGGTGCCGACGATGATCGCCGCCGGGGTGGCCAGGCCGAGCGAGCACGGACAGGCGATCACCAGCACGCTGACCGCATTGATGAGCGCGGTCTCGATGCCGGCGCCGGCCAGCAGCCAGCCGAGCAGTGTCGCCAGCGCGATCACCAGCACCACCGGCACGAACACGGCGGCGATCCGATCGACCAGCCGCTGGATCGGCGCCTTTGCACTTTGCGCCTGCTCCACCATGCGTGCGATGCGCGCCAGCATCGTCTCGGCACCCACCGCAGTGGTCTCGATCTCGATGCGGCCGGTGCCGTTGAGTGCGCCGCCGGCCACCCGGTCGCCCGGCTGCTTGTCGATCGGCAGGCTCTCGCCGGTCAGCATCGACTCGTCGACCGACGTGCTGCCGGTGCGGATCAGCCCATCGACCGCAATGCGTTCGCCGGGCAGGGCGACGACCAAGTCACCCACGTGCACCGCATCGACCGGGACTTCGCGCTCCTGCCCGTCGCGCAGCAGGCGCGCACCGGCGGGCCGCAAGTTGCCGAGCAGGCGCACGGCCTCCGAGGCCTGGCGCTTGGCGCGCGCTTCGAGCCACTTGCCAAGCAGCACCAGCGCGATCACCACCGCGGCGGCCTCGAAGTACAGGTGCGTCGAGTGCCCTTCGGCAAGCCACAGGTACAGCGACAGACCGTAGGCGGCCAGCGTGCCGAGCGAGACCAACAGATCCATGTTGCCGGTGCGCGCCCGCAGCGCCTTGAATGCGGCCACGTAGAAGCGGCGCGCACACCAGAACTGCACTGGCGTTGCGAGCAGCCACTGCAACCACGCCGGCAGTGTGAGGTCGATGCCCACAAGGGCCAGCGGCATCGAGGCGACCAGCGGAGCGGCCAGCGCGAGCGCCAGCAGCATGTCGCGCTTGAGCGCGGCACCTGGATCAGGCCGTGGGGACTGCGGCAAAGAAGTGCCGCCGGCGCCCTGCCCCGGCGCCATGCGCACGCTGTAGCCGGCCGCGTCGACTGCCTGCAGCAGCGGCGCAAGGCCCAAATCCTGCACCGTTTCGACGGTGGCGCTTTCGGAGGCGAGATTGACGCTGGCGCGCAGCACGCCGGGCACGGCCAGCAGTGCTTTCTCCACCCGTGCGACACAACTGGCGCAGGTCATGCCGTCGATGCCGATGCGCTGCGTTTCAAGCGACACTTCGTAGCCGGCGTCACCGACGGCTTGCGTCAAGGCGGCCGCAGGCACCGGCTGCGCGAGCGTGACTGCGGCCGATTCGGTGGCCAGATTGACGGCCACCTGCGTCACACCCGGCACGGCAGCCAGCGCCTTTTCAACGTGTGCCACGCAGGATGCGCAGCTCATTCCCTTCACTGGCAGCACGAGGCGCAGCCCGTGCATCGGGGGCACGGCACCGGCGCTGGAATCGCGGCCTGGGTTCATTGCGTTCGCGCTTCGTTTTCGTATCGACGGCCTAACCAGCGCGCCACCTGCGCGCGATAGCGTTCATAGCTCGCACCATGCAAGGCGCCCAGATGGGCTTCTTCCAACCGTACTTGAACCTGAATCAGAACCTCGGCCAACACCAGCAGCACGAGCGTGACCGCAGCGGGCACCAGCAGTACCAAGCCGGCAAGGATCAATCGCATGGCGAGAAAGATGGGGTTGCGCGACCAGCCAAACAAGCCATGCGTCACCAGCGATGTTGCGCGTGCGCTGTCGATGCCGATGCGCCAGGCCGTGCCCATCTGCGACTGTGCCAGCAGCATCAGCCCGAGGGCGACTGCCAACATTGTCCAGCCGAACGGCACAAGGATTGCGGGTGCCGTGCTCCAAACGCCGAGGCAGCGCGTGCCTGCCGGTCCGGCCGCCACCGCGACCGCGATGCCCACGCAGATGAGGATGCAGAGCCGGAATCCGCGCGCCACATATCCCGCCACATCGTCGGTGGCCGGGAGCACCAGCGGGTTGATGCCAGTGCGGCGCCACACCCACCACGATCGCAGAGCAAACGCAAACAGAAAGCCCGCAAGCAGATAGCCGAGCAGGGCCAGGCGCGCGAGGTCAGAGTGGAGCGGCGACAGGTTCATTAAGTGTCTTAGCCCGGATATTTCACCAGTATGAGGTCAGCGGCCACGTGCTTACGCGCGTTGTCAGAGGAGAACGAGGCCTGCAGACAACCGAGGATCGCCGATG
>JBIIZX010000344.1:0-4394 GCA_044346055.1 Burkholderiaceae bacterium
CCTTCGCCATCATCACCGAGACCGTGTTCCAGTGGCCCGGCATGGGCTTCCTGTTCATCCAGGCCGTTCAGTTCGCCGACGTTCCCGTGATGGCCGCCTACCTGTGCCTGATCGCGCTTGTGTTCGTGCTCATCAATCTGATCGTCGACCTGCTGTACTTTGCGGTTGATCCTCGCTTGCGTGTCGACCGCGCTGCCGGAGCGCACTGATGGGCACCTACCTTGGCGCTGCGCTGCGGGGTGCAGTGGGCTTCGTGAACCAGCAGCACGAGTCGCTGGCCGCCATTCGGCGCGACCTGCACGCGCATCCCGAACTCGGGTTCGAGGAGCACCGCACGGCAGCGCTCGTGGCCGAGCGCCTGCATCAATGGGGCATCGAGGTTCACACCGGCATTGGCAGGACTGGCGTGGTCGGCGTCATCCGCGGCAAGGCCGAGACGACGGGCAAGGCAATCGGCCTGCGCGCCGACATGGACGCGCTGCCGATCGGCGAGGAAAACGACTTTGCGCACCGCTCCAGCAAACAGGGACTGATGCACGCCTGCGGTCACGACGGCCACACGACCATGTTGCTGGGCGCGGCGCAGTACCTGGCCGCCACGCGTGACTTCAACGGCACGGTCTACGCCATTTTCCAGCCCGGTGAAGAAGGCTATGCCGGCGCCAAGGAGATGATCGCCGACGGCCTTTTCACGCGTTTTCCTGCCGACGAGGTCTACGCGTTACATAACTGGCCCGGCCTGCCGCCGGGACACATTGGCACGAATCCGGGGCCGATGATGGCGGCGGCCGATCGCATCGACATCACGATCTCCGGCAAGGGCGGCCACGGCGCACACCCGCACATGACCATCGACCCGGTGCTGGTGGCCGGCCACGTGATCACGGCCGCGCAGTCGATCGTCGCGCGCAATGTGGCGCCGCTGGAGGCGGCGGTGGTGTCGCTGTGCGCGGTGCAGGCCGGCAACCTGAACGCATTTTCCGTGGTGCCGCGCGAGGCGCGCATCACGGGAACCGTTCGCGCTTTCAAGCACAGCGTGCAGGACCAGATCGAAGCCAGGCTGAAGACGCTGATCGAGTCAGTGGCGGCAGCCTTCGGTGCGACTGCCGAGATCAAGTACCAGCGCGTGTACCCGGCAACCATCAACCATCAGCCGCAGTACGAGTTTGCGGCCAACGTCGCCGAGGAACTCGTTGGACGCGAACAGGTGGTGCGCAACATGCCACCATCAATGGGAGCCGAGGATTTTGCGTTCATGCTGCAGGCCAAGCCCGGCTGCTACGCGCGGCTGGGCCAGGGCGGCGGCGAGGCCTGCTGGCTGCACTCCACCCGCTACGATTTCAACGACGCCGTCATTCCGCTGGGAGCGGGCTATCTTGCGGCACTGGTCGAGCGGCGCCTGCAGCTCGCGCCTGCAGGCAAGGCATAGTCGCAGCAACGAGCACTGCAGGCGGCTGCCTTGGAAGCAAACACCACCGTGCGCCTCGACGCGCACGCTAGATAACAAAACGGGCCTGGCCCGACGGAGGAGGAGCAATGAAGCTGCATCAGGTCGTAATGCGCACGGCAGGCGCGCTGGCCCTTGTCACCGCACTGGCCACTGCTGTCATGTCAATGCCGGTGGCCGCCAAGAACTTCCGCTTCGCCAACCAGGGCGATGCGCTGTCGATGGACCCGCACTCGCTCAACGAGTCGCTGCAGCTGAACTTCCTGGCCAACATCTATGAGCCGCTGGTGGGCCGGGGCAAGCAACTCGAGCTGGTGCCGGCACTGGCCACCGACTGGAAGCAGACGGCACCGACTGTGTGGCGCTTCAACCTGCGCAAGGGCGTCACCTTCCACGATGGCGCGCCGTTCACGGCCGATGACGTGATCTTCTCGTACAACCGCGCCAAGGGCGACGGCTCGGACGTCAAGACCTACGTCGGCGCGATCAAGGAGATCCGCAAGCTCGATGCGCACACCATCGACATCGTGACCACCGAGCCGTTTCCTATCCTGCCGGACGTCATTTCGCTGTGGATGATCATGGGCAAGAAGTGGTGCGAAGACAACCGCGCCACGCAGCCGGTGGACAAGCGCAAGGGCATCGAGAACATGGCCTCGTTCCGCGCCAATGGCACCGGGCCGTTCCGCCTGCGCTCGCGCGAGCCCTCGGTGCGCACCAACCTCGTTCGCAACCTGAACTACTGGGACAAGTCGATCGAGACCAATATCGAGGAGGCCAGCTTCACGCCGATTGGCAGCGCATCGACCCGCGTGGCCGCGCTGCTGTCGGGTGAGATCGACATGATGGAACCGGTGCCTGTGCAGGACATCGCGCGCGTATCGGCCGGTGTCAACCTGAAGGTCATGCAGGGGCCGGAGCTGCGCACGATCTTCCTCGGCATGGACCAGTCGCGCGACGAGCTGCTTTTCTCGAGCGTGAAGGGCAAGAACCCGTTCAAGGACAAGCGGGTGCGCCAGGCGTTTTATCAGGCCATCGATATCAACGCCATCCAGAAGGTGGTGATGCGCGGCGGCAGCACGCCCACGGGGCTGATGATCGCGCCGGGCATCAAGGGTTTTCCGGCGGACCTGAACAAGCGCCTGCCGTACGACGTGGACGCAGCCAAGAAGCTGCTGGCCGAGGCAGGCTATCCGCAGGGGTTCTCGGTGGGCCTGAACTGCCCCAACGATCGCTACGTCAACGACGAGGCGATCTGTCGTGCGGTGGCCACCATGCTGGCCAACGTCGGCATCAAGATCGACCTGATGTCGGAGAGCAAGGCGACTTACTTCCCGAAGATCCTGTCGCGCAACACGAGCCTTTACATGCTCGGCTGGACGCCGGGCTCGTACGACTCGCACAACCCGCTGTTTGCGCTGTTGGCAACGCCGGGCGCCGGTGGCCAGGGGCAGTTCAACCTGGGCACCTACAGCAATCCAAAGCTGGATGAGCTCACCAAGGCGATTGCCACCGAGACCGACCAGCCCAAGCGCATGGCGATGATCCGTGACGCGATGAAGGTGCACCAGGACGACATTGGCCACCTGCCGCTGCACCAGCAGGCGCTTGCCTGGGGCATGAAGAAGAACGTGGAGACGGTGCAACTGGCCGATAACTTCATGTTCCTCAAGTGGACGGTGGTGAAGTGATGCTGGAGGTCCGTGATCCGTGATCCGTGATCTGGCCCTGAGCTTTCCACTGTCCAAAGTTCTGATGCAAATCCTCGCTGCGAGCAGAACCAGATGAGCGCACCGCCGACTGTCGAACGGATCACGGATCACGGATCACGCGTCCCCAGCGCGTTTGCGCGCCTCTGGGACAGCGACATTGCCTACAGCTTCCGGCATTCGCCGGTGGCGATGGTGGCGGCGCTGGTGGCCTTCGTGCTCGTGTTCTGCACGGTGTTTGCGCACTGGGTGGCGCCACACAACCCGTTTGATCTTGCGACCATCAGCCTGCTGGATGCCAGCCAGCCTCCTGCTTGGGAGGAGAGCGGCACGCCAAAGTTTCTGCTGGGCACCGATGACCAAGGGCGAGATGTGCTCTCGGCCATCCTGTATGGCATGCGGATCTCGCTCGCCATCGGCCTGGCCTCGGTGCTGCTGTCGGTGGTCTTTGGCGTTGGCCTGGGGCTGCTGTCAGGCTACGTTGGCGGCCGCCTGGACGCCTTCATCATGCGCGTGTGCGACGTGATGCTGTCGTTCCCGGCCATTCTCGTCGCGCTGCTGATCGACGGCGTGTTTCGCGCCGCGCTGCCGCGCGATGCCCACTCCGAAGTCGCGTTCTACGTCCTGGTGCTGGCGATCGCGCTGAGCGGCTGGGTGCAGTACGCGCGCACGGTGCGCGGCTCGACCCTGGTGGAAAAAAACAAGGAGTACGTGCAGGCGGCGCGCGTGATTGGCGTGTCCAAGTTCGCGATCATGCTCAAGCACGTGCTGCCCAATGTCACCGGCCCCGTGCTGGTGCTGGCCACCGTGCACATCGCCAGCGCCGTACTGACGGAAGCGACCCTGTCGTTCCTCGGCGTCGGCGTGCCGCCAACCACGCCCTCGCTTGGAACCTTGATCCGCATCGGTCAGGAGTTCCTGTTTTCGGGCGAGTGGTGGATCACCATCTTCCCTGGCGCTGCACTGGTGCTGCTTGTGCTGTCGGTCAACCTGCTGGGCGACTGGCTGCGCGATGCGCTCAATCCGCGCTTGCGGTAGCTGCAACGATTGGTAACCCCCCGTGTCGAATCTCTTTGCTAGCTTGTCTAGTGCGCATTGCGCGCACTTGCAAAGTCGAAGTAGGAATGACAGTCACCCATCACCCCCTTCACAGATCCGTGCATGCGGAGCTACCGCACACGGCTCTTGCCTTGGGTCGTGACGATCAGACGCTGGTTCGGGTAGGGATGGCAGATGTG
>JBIIZX010000345.1:0-4379 GCA_044346055.1 Burkholderiaceae bacterium
CAGGATCACGGCGAGACCCGGCTGTACGCCGCGCGCGCGCAACGTCTGAATGCGGGGAGCAAGTTCGGCACGCAGCTTGGCGGCAAGAGCCTTGCCATCGATCAGGCGGGCAGTCATGAAGGGGTTTGGGCGTTGGACGTCCGAAGTGGGACGGAGCCCGAGAGTTTAGGCGAGGGCCGCCGCTCGACGGGCCGAGCATGACCTATGGCGGCCGTGCCAGACAAATGGTGTAGCGGGAGTAGCGCGGCTCGCTTGACAGGTGCCCGAGACAGGCGCGCGAGATAGGCGCGCGAGACAGACGCAAGATAGATGCAAGCCAAACGCGCCCCTGGCGCGACGGCTAGGTCGTCGTACCCGCCAGGGCGATTCGCATCAAGTCGGCCACAGTGTTGGCCTTGAGCTTGTCCATGATGTTGGCGCGGTGCGCCTCGACCGTCTTGATGGAGATGCCGAGGTCATCGGCGATCTGCTTGTTGAGCCGCCCGGCAACGATGCGCTCGAGCACCTGCTGCTCGCGCGCGGTGAGCTTGCCCAGCAGCGCCTGGTTCATGCGGGCGCGCTCGCGCAGCGCCGCGCCGTCGCGCGCACGGGCGAGCATCTTCTCGACCAGCGTCTTCAGCTCGGCCTGGTCGAACGGCTTCTCTATGAAGTCGGCCGCGCCTTTCTTCATCGTCGAAACGGCCATTGCCACGTCGCCATGCCCGGTGATGAAGACGATCGGCAGCTCGGCCTTGCGCTGCACGAGTTCTTCCTGCAACTGCAGCCCGCTCATGCCGGGCATGCGCACATCGAGGATCAGGCAGGCAATCGCCTGTGGATCGAATTTGGCGAGAAAGGCCTCGGCGCTGTCATACGCCTGCACCTGATAGTTGACGCCCTCGAGCAACCACTGCAGCGAATCACGCACCGCTTCGTCGTCATCCACAACGTAGACGACTCCCAGGCTGTCCGCCTCGTTTTCACTCATCGTGGGCTGCTTTCGTGGCCGGTCGGCCTGCAAGGTCAAAAGGTTCGCGATTCTCGGCAATGGCGGGCTCAGCCGCAAGCGGCTGCGCGGGATCCTGCGCCAGGGCGAGGGTAAACCGCATCACCGCACCTCCGGTGGGCTCCGGATTGCGTTCGACGGTAAAGCGGCCCTGGTGGAACTCGATGATCGAGCGGCAGATGTTCAGGCCCATGCCCATGCCTTCGCTCTTGGTGCTGAAAAATGGCTGGAACAGATTGGCCAGATGCTCCTCAGGGATGCCGCTGCCGCGGTCAATCACGGCGATCTCGGCAAAGCCGGGCTCGGCGGCAAAGCCGGCCGTGACGTCGATGCGGCGGACCATCGCGTGGTCCATGGCGTCGATGGCGTTCTTGAGCAGGTTGAGCAGCACCTGCTCGATCAGGATGGGATCGGCGTAGATGGGCGGCAGGTCCGGATCCACCGTCGCCACGATCGACACCCGCTTCTTGGCCGCCTCGATCTCGGCGAAGCCGATCGCGTCCTCGATGACCCGGCCGACCGCCGCGGCGCGGCGCCTTGGCTCCGAGCGTTTCACGAACTCGCGGATGCGCCGGATGATCCTGCCAGCCCGCTGCGCCTGGGTTGAGGTCTTTTCCAGCGCGGGCAGCAACTCCTCCATCGGCAGCGGTCCCTTGT
Organism: Burkholderiaceae bacterium; assembly: GCA_044346055.1. Taxonomy (GTDB): domain Bacteria; phylum Pseudomonadota; class Gammaproteobacteria; order Burkholderiales; family Burkholderiaceae_F; genus JALHMQ01. The sequence goes on from JBIIZX010000345.1 coordinate 1,643, forward strand.
GCAGCCGGTTCAGCACGCCCTGGCTGTAGTTGTTAATGGCCGTGAGCGGCTGGTTCAACTCATGGGCGAGCGACGAGGCCATTTCGCCCATGGTCATCAGGCGCGAGGTGAACTGCACCTTTTCCTGCTGCTGCCGGACGATCTCATCGGTCTCCTTGCGCAGCGTGATGTCGCTGGCGATCTGCAGCGTGGCAGCCTGTCCGTCGACCCAGCGGATGTCGCGCAGGCGCACGTCGAACCAGCGGCCCGAGGGCTCATCCAGTGCCTCACCGGCGTGCATCTCGGCCGCCACACCATGCAGGCGCCCGGCCAGGCGCCGATGCCCTGCGCTGTGCTCGCCGAACAGGCGCTTGTATTCGCGGTTGGCAAACAGCAGTTCATCCTGCGGGCGCTGCGCATCGAGCGCCACCACTGACACCGCCGCCTCCAGCGACTCAAGTACGCGCGTGAAGCGATCATGCGCGGCGGCCAGTTCATTGCGCACGCGCTTGGGCTCGGTGATATCGGCCATCGACGAGACCCAGCCGATCTGCCGGCCGCTGGCGTCGACCAGCGCCGAGTCGTACAGCCGCGCGTCAAAGCGGCTGCCATCGGCGCGCTCGACCAATACTTCGAAGCCCGCCGGCACCAGCTCGCCCTGCAGCACACTTTTGAGCTTGGCGCCGTATTCGTCGCCCATCTCGGCAGGCCAGAACGGGAACGGCGGGCCGCGGCCCACCAGATCGGACTCCGCCCAGCCAGTCATCTGGCAGAACGCCTTGTTTACGTAGCGAATGACGCCTTGCCGGTCGACCACGCGCAAGCCGGTAGCAAGTGAATCCTCCATGGCGCGGCGGATGGCGGTCTCGGCCAGCAGCGCACGGTCGGCGCGCACGAGGCGCGAGGTAAACCGCATCAGCGCCACCAGCGCGATGGCCACCGCCAGGCCCAGCACCAGGGTCGCCCACAGCAGCGGATCGCCCATCAGCACCGAGGGTTGGCGGAACGCACTGGCATTGAGCCGTAGCGGCTGCATCTGCAGCGGCAGCAGCGTGAGCGCAATGCTCTGCACTGTCGCGTTGCGCGGCGTCGTGCTCGCGCTGGTGCTCCCCAGCACGCGGCCATCGGCCTCCAACCAGAGGCGATAGCGCGAGCGAGTCTCCTCGCCCAGTGCCTGCAACATGAGCGTCTGTGCCGACAGCCGCGCGATCATCGCGCCGTCAAAAGCGCCTTCGCGGAACAGCGGCACGCCCAGCGCCAGCTGACCTTTGCCGGCGCTCGCAGGCAGGGTTGTCAGGACCGGCTGGCCTTCGACCTCGACGCGCTCCAGCAGTGGCAGCAGGCTCTCGTCGATGCGTTCCAGCCGGTTGGGCGAAAGGGTGCTGGGAACAGGACCCCAGACGAGGGCGGCCTGTGCCGTCACCCGCTTGATGCGCACGATCTCTGGCTTCGCGCCCACCAGATCGCCCGCAGTGGCCAGGAAGCGCCGCTCGCTCACGCCGCCAGAGCCGATCTCCAGGGCACTGGTGGCCAGTGCCTCGGTCAGACTGCCCAGGCGCACGCCGAGCTGCTGGGCAGCGCTGTCGATGTCGCGTTGCGCCGCCTCGCGTTGCAACTGCTTGTCCTCCAGCACGATCGCCATGAACAGGCCGGCGATGAGCAGCGCAAGCAGGGCGATGGCGGCAAACGGCAGCCAGGTGATGTTGCGCAGACGCGGCGCCTCGCGCGCCAGCGCGTCAAAGGCCGGGCCCAGCTTGTCGTGCCGGTCTTCGGACGGGGCGGGCGTCATGCCCGGGGCAGGGTCGGGAGCAGCGTCAGGCATGGCAGCGCACAGGGGTGGTCGAGCATAGCGGCGCTCACTCGCTTGGCTTTGGTGTCAATGTGCGTTCGCCTGCATCAGGTGACGGCAGGCGTTTTGCCGCATTATGAAAGATAATGTTGCGATTCGAAATCGTTCTGCTACATTATCTCGCGCACTGTGAGCTCTGAAGCGCACTATGAGCGCTGAACGCAGGCAAAGCTGCGGCTGCTGACTGGAGCAACGACGCGGCCCGGGAAGAGGCCAAGATACAAACACAGAGGCAGGTCGGCACCTGCCGCTCTGCCCAAGGAGACTTGCAATGTCCGCCGTCCCGAATTTTCCGCCGGCTGCCAATGATGGCAGCGACACCGATCCCGTCGAAACGCACGAATGGATCGAGGCCCTGGAAGGCGTGCTCGACCGCGAAGGTCCGCAGCGCGCGCACTTCCTGCTCGAGCGCCTGAGCGAAAAGGCGCGCCGCACCGGCGCCTACATTCCGTTCTCGGCCAACACGGCCTATATCAACACCATCCCGCCGCACCTGGAAGAACACTCGCCGGGCGATGCGGCGATCGAGGAGCGCATTCGCTCCTACATCCGCTGGAATGCGATGGCGATGGTGGTGCGCGCCAATCGCGGCGAAGGCGACCTCGGTGGCCACATCGCCAGCTATGCGTCGGTGAACACACTGATGGAGGCGGGGTTCAACCACTTCTGGCGCGCACCGACGGCGGATTTTGGCGGCGATCTCATCTACATCCAGGGCCACTCGGCGCCGGGTATCTATGCCCGCGCGTACCTCGAAGGGCGGCTTACCGAAGAGCAGTTGGTCAACTTCCGCCGCGATGTCGATGGCAAGGGCGTGACGTCCTACCCGCACCCCAAGCTGATGCCGGAGTTCTGGCAGTTTCCAACCGTATCGATGGGCCTGGGCCCGATCCAGGCGATTTATCAGGC
>JBIIZX010000346.1:0-4377 GCA_044346055.1 Burkholderiaceae bacterium
AATCCCGAATCCTGAATCCTGAATCCTGAATCCTGAATCCCGAATCCCGAATCCCGAATCCTGACTCCCTACCGCAACGCCACCTGCAGCAGGTGGCGCGCACGCTCCCAGTCGCGTCGCAGGGTGCGGTCGCTGACCTGCCGCGTTTGCGCGATCTCCTGCTCGTTGTAGCCGCCGTAGTAACGCAGCTGCACCAGCTGCGCCAGGCGCGGCGACTCTTCCTCGAGTTCGAGCAGGGCGTCGTGCACGCGCGGATCGCCACTGTGGCAGCACCGCTCCTCGGCCGGCGCATCGTCCAGCGCCAGCGTGCCGTGCGCGCCGCCGCGGCGTGCGGTGGCGCGCTCGCGGGCGGCGTCGATGATCACCGAGCGCATGACGCGCGCCGCGTAGGCAAAGAAGCCGGGCAGGTGCTGCAGCTGCAAGCCGGGCAGTTCCGCCAGCCGCATATACGCTTCGTGCACCAGCGCGCTGAATTCGAGGTCGCCGCACCAGCTGACCGAGCGCAGTTGCGCGCGCGCCAGCTGGCACAGGCGGGGATAGGTTGCTTCAAACAGCTGGGCCAGTGCGCCGGGCTCTGTGGCCCGTACCCGCTCCAGCAGTGATTCGATCGTGGACATCGCAGGTCTCCCGTGTGATGTCCGCATTGCAGTCCGGCGGTACCCACGGACCGCCCACACATGGGCCGTGAATGTTCACGCTCAGCACAATTCGCACGGCGCAACAGCGTCTCGCTTCGCCGGCAGCCCTCACTTGCGCCCAGTCGGGTGCGGTGAGTGTTGACGGTGATCGGTGATCAGTGATGAACGCTGATGGCGACGCGCGCAGCACACGCAGCGTCGCACCGCCATGGGCAGCGCTGCGCAGGCAACAGCTGTCGAAATTTCACTGTCCAGTTTGCCGCCTGACCTGCGTCTCTGCATACAAGGACGGTCGATGCGAACGCAGCGGCCTTCCCGCCGGACTGCAGTGCAGGCCGGCGCCGCAGACAGCGGCAAGGCCCATCGCGGGGAGGTCGCACGCGGCGGGTCCACTCAGACGCGACCCATTCATGTTCGCTCAAGCGAACTGAGGAGTGGACCATGCTACGCAACGTCAATCATGCCCTCGTCATCCTGGTCGCAGCGCCGCTTGCCCTGATGGCCAGCCTGTACGCAGTGGCAGCCGAGGGCGACAACGCCAACTATCCGGACCCGATCGTCGTCGCCGAAGCGAGCACCAAGACGCGCGCCCAGGTGATGGCCGAGTTCCTGGAAGCGCAGCGCCTGGGCCTGCTGCCCAAGGGCGACGGCGATCAGCCGGAAGCCACGGCCGAGCAGGAGCGCCTGATCGAAGTCGCCGGTCGCCACGCCGTCGAAAGCGAGACCGCGTCGAAGTAAGCGACGAGCGCAAGATGTAAAGCGCGAGTGAAGTGCTGGCGCGTGCCCGGGTCTGGACCTGCGCACGCGCCCTTCATCTTTGATCTCAGCGCCGCAGGCGTGCCACCGCCAGGGCCAGCAGCCCGGCCAGCAAACCCCAGAACGCCGAGCCGATCGACCACAGCGTCAAGCCCGATGCGGTGACGAGGAAGGTGATGAGCGCGGCCTCGCGCTGCGACTCGTCCTTCAGCGCTGCCACCAGTCCGTTGCCGATCGTGCCGAGCAGCGCAAGTCCCGCTACCGCGAGCACCAGTTCGCGCGGAAACGCGGCGAAGATCGCCGTCACCGCGGCGCTGAAAAGCCCCAGCAGCAGATAGAACGCACCGGCAGCAACGGCCGCCGTGTAGCGCCGGGCGGGATCAGCGTGCGCCTCCGGCCCCATGCAGATCGCTGCAGTGATGGCAGCCAGATTCAAGGCAAAGCCGCCAAAGGGCGCGAGCAGCGCCGTCGCCAGCCCCGTTGAAGCGATCACCGGTGACAGCGGCGGCGCATAGCCGTGCGCCTTGAGCGTGGCCACCCCCGGCACGTTCTGCGAGGCCATGGTGACGACAAACAGCGGCAGCGCCACACCGATCAGTGCCGCCAGCGAGAACTGCGGCAACACGAACTCGGGCCGCGTCAGCGCCGCCGTCAGCGTCACCGGCATGGCCAGCTCCCCCATCAGCCCCTGTGCTGCGGCAAGCCCGATCCCCACCGCAAAAGCTCCGACCACCGCATAGCGCGGCAACAGCGCACGCAGCAGCAGGAACACGACGAACATGCCGCCGACCAGCAGCAGCTGCGTCTTCATCGACACGAAGGCATCGAGGCCGAAGCGCAGCAGCACGCCAGCCAGCATGGCCGAGGCGAGCGACAGCGGCAGTTGCTGCATCAACCGCTCGAACCAGCCGCTGGCACCGACCACGAAGATCAGCACGCCGCACACGACGAAGGCGCCGATGGTTTGCGGCAGCGGCAGGCCGGCCACGCTGGTGATCAGCAGCGCCGCGCCCGGCGTTGACCACGCGGTGAGCACCGGCATCCGATAGCGCAGCGACAGGCCAATGGACGTGACGGCCATGCCAATGCCCAGCGCCCACAGCCACGAGGCGGTCTGCGCCGGCGTGGCGCCGGCCGCACGTGCCGCCTCGAACACAATGACGGCCGAGCTGGTGAAGCCCACCAGCACGGCAACGAAGCCGGCCACCACGGCGGAGAGGGAGAAATCGCGAAGCACGGTTGGGTCGGAATGAGGAATGAGGATTGAGGATTGAGTAGGAGTCAGGAGTTGGAAGCTTGGAGTCGGGAGTCGAGAGTCGGGAGTCGGGAGTCGCCAGCCAGCAGCATCGGCGGTGAACTGGGGCGCCGCCCGTACACCGGACCTCTCAATCCTCAATCCTCAATCCTGATTCCTCAATCCTCAATCCTCTCTATTCCTCGCCGCTCAATCCGCGGCGGCCGGCCTTGACTTCGCCGCGCTTGAGCTTGGACTGCACGCGTCGACGCTGCGAGGCTTTTGTGGGTTTGGTGGGGCGCCGGGCTGGCGCGACATAGGCGGCGGCATCGAGCAACTCGCGCAGTCGCTCGAGCGCTTCTGCGCGATTTTTCTCCAGGCTTCGATACTCCTGCGCCTTGATGTTCAGAACCCCATCGGCCGAGAGGCGGTGATCGCGCAGGGACAGCACTCGCTCCTTAAGCGGCGGCGGCAGCGACGAGCCCGCCACGTCAAAGCGCAGGTGCGCGGCATTGGACACCTTGTTGACGTTCTGCCCGCCGGCACCCTGCGCGCGCACCGCCTGCCACTGCAGTTCGGTCTCGTCGAGTGAGTAGGCGATGCGCGGCACGGCATGAGGCTACACGCGTGACCAAGGTGACATGCGCCTTGAAGTATCGACCGCGAGCGGCGACGGCTGCACCGGAGAAGTCACGTGGTCAAGACGACGCACGACATCTCGCGCAACCGCCTGCGGTCTTCACATCTGGGTTTTCGCGCATCGACATCCGCCGGCTGGCGGCGTAGATTTTTCCCGCTGTCGTTCTAGTTCTCGTAAGCCCTCTGATCGTTCCCGGCGCCTGCTTCTGGTCAGTCAACAATCCGCTAGTCATCTAGTCAGCTAGTCAGCGCTCCTGTGCTACCTCCCTGGTTTACAGTTCTTGAACGTCTGCACGTCGCTCTGTGCGGTCTCGCAATCGCGCGGTGCGGTACCACCGTCCAACTTTCACCTTCAAGGAACGTTCCATGCCGCAAGGTACCGTCAAATGGTTCAACGACGCCAAAGGCTTCGGCTTCATCAAGCCGGACGATGGCGGGGCTGACCTGTTTGCCCACTTCTCCGAGATCCAGAGCAAAGGCTTCCGCTCGCTGCAGGAGAACCAGCGCGTCGAGTACGTCGTCACGCAGGGTAAAAAGGGCCCGCAGGCTTCACAGATCACGCCGATCTGAAGCGGCTTCGCTGCTCAATCAGTCGCAACCAGGGTGCTGCGGCTTTTCTTGCCGCGGCGGATCCATGCAGCGGATTGGAGTCGTAGACCAGTTCGGTGGCTTGGGTTCCGCGGCTCAGGTTCGGCCACCGCGATTCGGCGACCCCGGTTCCGCGACCCCAGTTCGGCGACCCCGTCGTTCCCGCGCAGGCGGGAACCCAGTGTCGTTATCAACAAACGGTGCAACACCGTCGCCTCGGCGCAGGCCGGCTCAATCTTGGCGATCGAGACAAGGGCGAGATTAGGCCCCGGCCTGCGCCGGGACGACGAGGGTTGCGGCCATGCATCCCGAGGGCGAGAGGCAAAGCGGCTGCAAGTTTGCATCGCAGTTGGTTGCGCTCGCAGCGGCGCCACGATCTCTTCACAGATCGCCCTCGCTAGCCCGGATATTTCACCAGTATGAGGTCAGCGGCCACGTGCTTACGCGCGTTGTCAGAGGAGAACGAGGCCTGCAGACAACCGAGGATCGCCGATGCCAAAGTGTACGCAAGACAAGATCGAC
>JBIIZX010000347.1:0-4361 GCA_044346055.1 Burkholderiaceae bacterium
CTGCCCAACGCCGAGCTCGGCATACCCGTCTACTACGTGGTGGCACCGGCCGAGGCAAGCAGCAATCTGTCGCGCTTCGACGGCGTGCGCTACGGCCACCGTGCCGCGCAGTACGACGACTTGATCGACATGATCAAGCGCAGCCGCTCCGAAGGCTTCGGCGCGGAACCCAAGCGGCGCATCCTGATCGGCACCTACGTGCTCTCGCACGGCTACTACGACGCCTACTTCATCAAGGCGATGCAGGTGCGCCGGCTGATCGCGCAGGACTTTGCGCGCGCCTTCACGCAATGCGACGTGATCGCCGGCCCGGTGACGACCAGTGTCGCCTTCGGCTTCGGCGAGAAGGCCGACGACCCGGTGGCGATGTACCTGGCCGATCTGTACACCGTGCCGGGCTCGCTCGCCGGCATTCCGAGCATGAGCATCCCCTGCGGCTTTGGTGCCGGCCCGGTCAACAGCCGCCGCCCCGTGGGCCTGCAGCTCATGACCAATCATTTCGAAGAAGCCAAGATGCTCGCCATTGCGCACGCGTACCAGCAGGCGACCGACTGGCACCGCCGCGTGCCGGCGGGGTATTGAGGCCGCAGACGAGCGAACGGCGATGAGCAGAGTCTTGGACCGAAATCAGCGCGCGCTCGACGCCGCGACCGAGCCCGCAGAACGCGCCCGCCGCTGGGCCGAACGCTCGGCGCTACTACTGCGCGCGCTCGATGTGGACCGCGCGCAAAGCGCGCTCGCCCAGGCTCATGCCGCGCTCGCGCTCGCAGAGGGGCCGGCGGGCGAACTGGCTGCCGCACGCAACGCTATCGGCGTCGCCGAGGCGATGGCGGATGCGCTGAGTGGCCGCTGCACGCCGGCACTGACCCGCCTGGCGGCCCTGCGCGCCGAAGCGCTTGCGCTGCCCGACGACGCGCTGGCCGCCCACACCGAGTCGGTCCTCGCGCTCACGCATCTGCGCTGTGCCCAGCCGGCCCGCGTGGCCGAGCCCGCACTGGCTGCACTGTCGCGTGCACCGGCCGATGCACATGACACGCGCTACCAGGCGCTGTTTGCGCTGGCCATGGTTCATCACTACGCGGGGAACTATCGCCAGGCGATGGATCTCTTCGCACAGGCGCGCGTGCATGTGCGTGCCGCCGACAATGATCTTGCGCAGGGCGGCTTACTGGCCGGCATGGTGCTGGCAGAGGCCTCCGATGTTCTGCAACGGGCCGCCGCTGGGACGTTGGATGCCGAGACTCTGCGCCAGGCGCTGGTCGGCATCCAGACCGTGATCAATCGCGACGTCGATGAAGGCCTCCATGCCAACGTGAGCGGAGAACGCCTGATCGAGGCGGAGCTGCGCGTGCTGTCCGGCGATATCGCTGGCGCCAACGCCCTGCTGCAGAAGCATCTGCCGAGCGCCGCTCGCGAAGGTGCCGGGCCGCACTATGCGCTCGGTAGTGTGGTGCAAGCTGTGTGCACGGCCCACGCCGGCGACGCGGAACAGACCGAGCTGCACGGCGAGCGCGCGCTTGCGCTGGCAACCGCGCTGGGCAGTCCTGACGTGCTGGGTCCGGTGTTGTGGCTGTTGGCGCGCGCATGGCGCGAGCTTGCGCAGCCCACGCGCGCCGCAGCGCTCGAGGCGCGCGCGCGCGACGCCTGGAGCGACGTCGTCACGCAGCAGCGGCAGGTCCGCGACGGCTTGCCATCCGCCTGACCCGGTATCGTCCGGTTTCACATGCGAGCCTCGCCATGAGATGGGAAGTCGTCATCGGACTTGAAACGCACGCGCAGCTGTCGACCGCGAGCAAGATCTTTTCTGGCGCGAGCACGGCATTTGGCGCGGCGCCCAACACCCAGGCCAGCGTCATCGATCTCGCGTTGCCCGGCGTGCTGCCGGTGCTCAACAAGGGTGCAGTGGAGCGCGCGATCCGCTTCGGCCTGGCGGTCGGCGCCACGGTGGCGCCCAAGAGCATCTTTGCGCGCAAGAACTACTTCTATCCCGATCTGCCCAAGGGCTACCAGATAAGCCAGTACGAGATCCCGGTGGTGCAGGGTGGCAGCGTGACGATCGTCGTGACGCCCAAGGGCGGCGAGCCTTATACGAAGACCGTGCGGCTGACGCGCGCGCATCTGGAAGAAGACGCCGGCAAGTCGCTGCACGAAGGCGAGCACCTGGCCTCGGACCAGAGCGGCATCGACCTGAACCGCGCCGGCACGCCCTTGCTCGAAATCGTCTCCGAGCCAGAGATGCGATCCTCGGCCGAGGCGGTGGCCTACGCCAAGACGCTGCACTCGCTGGTGACGTGGCTGGGCATCTGCGACGGCAACATGCAGGAGGGCAGTTTCCGCTGCGATGCCAATGTGAGCGTGCGGCCAGTGGGGACGGAAAAATTCGGCACACGGGTGGAGATCAAGAACCTCAACAGCTTTCGCTTCCTGCAGCAGGCGATCGACCACGAGGTGCGGCGGCAGATCGAGTTGATCGAGGATGGCGGCAAAGTCGTTCAGGAAACGCGGCTGTACGACCCCGACCGCGACGAGACCCGCAGCATGCGCAGCAAGGAAGATGCGATGGACTATCGCTACTTCCCCGATCCGGACCTGCTGCCGCTGGCCGTCAGCGCCGAATGGATCGAGCGCGTGCGCCGAGAGATGCCTGAACTTCCCCACCAGCGCAGATACCGGTATTTCGCAAAGGACGCCCAGGACTTCTTGAAGAAATTGAGGGAGCAAGACGAGATCGATGACTCGGCCGACTGGGATGTGTGGGTTCGCCAATCGTATGGCGAAGCACTAGCGAAGGTGTTCCGCAAGACGTACGACCTGCGTCCGGACGAGGCCGACTATCTTGCAAGCAACCGAGCAATCGGCGACTACTTTGAGTCCACCGTCGAGGCGTTGGGATCGTTGAAGCCGCTTCAGCAGCTGACCGAGGAATGGGTGCCGGTCGCAGTCAAGACTGCTGCAAACTGGGTTATGGGTGAAGTTGCCGCAAGGTCGAACAGCGAAGATCGGACCATTGAAGACTGCCTAGTAACTCCGCAGCACCTTGCCGAGCTAATCTCGCGCGTGCTCGACGGCACCATCAACAACAAGACCGCCAAGGATGTGTTCGCCGCGCTGTGGAACAAGGAAGGCAGCTCAGCCGACCAGATCATCGAGGCGCGCGGGCTGAAGCAGATCTCCGACGGCGGCGCGATCGAGGCGCTGATTGACGAGGTGCTGGCTGCCAACCCGGGGCCGGTCGCGGAATTTTGCGCGGGTAAGGACAAAGCCTTCAACTCGCTGGTCGGCCAGGCCATGAAGGCGACCAAGGGCAAAGCCAATCCGCAGCAGGTGAACGAGATCCTGCGACGCAAACTGGCGGGATGACGCGGGCAGATCGGCAGGCGCGGACTTCGCCGCGCATGCTTACTTCAATGCGGGCTTGGCCCCGGCGTTGATCAGTTCGCGAAAGCGCTTCAGATCGTTGTCAAAGCGCTCGTTGACGCGGTCCATGTCGGCCTTGGCGTCGTTGGCGATCCGCTCTTCGCTGCGCACCAGACTCTCGTTGAGCTGGTAGGACCGCTTCAGCTTTTCCGGCAGCTCGCGCTTGGCGTAGAACTCCGCCTCCTGGTCGATCTTCTTGCGCTCGACCTTGTGATCATCAATGCGCTTCTTGGCGCGCTCGATCATCGACATGCGGGAGGCCAGCGCGTGGTTGCGGGTCTCCTCGATCTCCTGCTCATTGGCGTAGGCCTCGAGCAGCGCCAGATCGCGGCGCATGCTTTCGCGCTGCCGCTCGGCTTCTTCCTTCTGGCGCTTTTCCTCGACGGCGCGCGCCGCCTTTTGCTCGGCGGTGAGCGGCGGCTCGATCACGCGCCGCACCGAGCCGTCGCTGCGCAACTCGCGCACCTGCCGGTCGCCGCATTCTGCCGGCGGGCGGTCACCCGTAAAGGTGCGGCCCTTGGCGTCGGTACAGACGTACAGCTGCGCCTCGGCGCTGGTGGCAAGCAACAGCGTGACCAGCATGCACAGCGAGCGGCCTTCACGCGCCATAGCGGCTCCGGTAGCTTTGCATGGCGGGCAGATAGGCGCGCACCTCGGCCGCTGTTGGCGCGCCCGAGTCGGCGAACGCGAGCAGGTCGTTCAGATTGGCAATTGCGATCACCGGCAGGCCATGCAGCAGTTCCAGCTCCTGCACGGCCGAGTGCGCCGACAAGGCATCGTCGGGTCCGGCGCGCTCCATGCGGTCGAATGCTATGACGACGCACGCTGGCTCCGCGCCAGCATCACGAATGAGGTTGATCGCTTCGCGCTTGGCTGCGCCGTTGGTGACAACGTCATCGACAATGACCACGCGCCCCCGCAACGGTGCGCCCACGATGTTGCCA
>JBIIZX010000348.1:0-4360 GCA_044346055.1 Burkholderiaceae bacterium
AGTCGCTGTCGCTGCTGTTCACGCGGCCCGATTGCGAGGAACTGTTGGCCGGCGTGCAGATGGTGGTGGTCGACGAGTGGCACGAGCTGATCGGCAACAAGCGCGGCGTGCAGGTGCAACTGGCGCTGGCGCGATTGCGTGCGTTTGCCCGCCGCAGGCGGGCGGCGGCAGATGGCGCCTCGCGCCCCCTCCTACAGGAGGTGGCGGGGGGCGAAGGCGGGGTTTCGTCGCATGCCCTGCGGCATGCGCCACCGCCGGAGCCGGGCGCGCGCGCCAGTGCGCCCGTGGAACGGGAGCCACCACACGGGGTCTCGCCCCAGCCACCGGCGCAGCCGGTGGTCTGGGGCTTGAGCGCCACGCTCGGCAACCTCGACGCTGCCATGCATGCGCTGCTGGGCCGCCCCCACGGCGTGCTGGTGCAGGGGCACATCGACAAGAAGATCGTGGTGGACACGCTGCTGCCCGACGATCCCGGACGCTTTCCCTGGGGCGGGCACCTGGGCATCAAGATGCTCGAGCCGGTGGTGCGCGAGATCGAGACGGTCGGCAAGGGCGGCTCGACCATCGTCTTTACCAACGTGCGCTCGCAGGCCGAGGTCTGGTACCAGTCATTGCTTGAGGCGCGGCCGTCGTGGGCGGGGCTGATCGCCCTGCATCACGGCTCGCTCGACAAGGAGGTGCGCGAGTGGGTCGAGGCGGGGCTGAAAGCGGGCACGCTGAAGGCCGTGGTCGCCACCAGCAGCCTCGATCTCGGCGTTGACTTCCTGCCGGTGGAGCGCGTGCTGCAGATCGGTTCGCCCAAGGGCGTGGCGCGGCTGCTGCAGCGGGCCGGCCGCAGCGGCCATGCGCCGGGGCGCGTGTCGCGCATCACGATCGTGCCGACCAATGCGCTCGAACTGATTGAGGCCGCAGCCGCGCAGAAAGCCGCCGCCGCACGCGAGGTGGAGTCGCGCCAGGCGCCGCGCAAGCCGCTCGACGTGCTGGTGCAGCACCTGGTCACGGTGGCGCTCGGCACCGGCTTTCAAGAAGACGCGTTGCTGGCCGAGGTACGCGACACCGCCAGTTATGCAGACCTCACCGAGGCCGAGTGGCAGTGGGTGCTTGACTTTGCCGGCCGCGGCGGCGAGTCGCTGCGTGCCTATCCCGAATACCACCGCATTGCCCAGGACGAGGCGGGCGTGTGGCGCGTGCCCGATGCGCAGATCGCGCGCCGCCACAAGATGTCGGTCGGCACTATCGTGTCCGAGGCTGCCATGGTTGTGAAGTACGCCAATGGCGGCAAGATCGGCACCATCGAAGAAGGCTTCATCGCGCGGTTATCCAAGGGCGACGTCTTCACCTTTGGCGGCAAGATCCTCGAGCTGGTGCGCACGCAGGACATGACCGCCGTGGTGCAGCCGGCGCGCCGCAAGAGCGGCGCGGTGCCGCGCTGGATGGGCACCAAGCTGCCGCTGTCGGTCGAGATGGCGGACGCCGCGCTGCGCGAGCTTGAAGACGCGCTCGCCGGCCACGCCGTCTCGCCGGAGATGAAGCTGGTGCAGCCGCTGCTGGCGATCCAGAAGCGCTGGTCGAGCGTCCCCACGCGCACCCAACTGGTGGTCGAGGCCATGCGTTCGCGCGAGGGGCGGCACCTGTTTGCCTATCCGTTTGCCGGCCGCCTTGCCCACATGGGCATCGCCTCGCTGCTGGCCTATCGCGTGGGCCGGCGCACGCCGGCTACTTTCTCGATCGCCGTGAACGACTACGGGTTCGAGCTGCTGGCCAGCGCCGACATCAACTGGATACCGCTTTTTGCACCCGGCTCCGGCCTGCTCTCGGACGAGCGCCTGCTCGACGACGTTCTCGCCAGCCTGAATGCCGGCGAACTTTCAGGCCGGCGCTTTCGTGAGATAGCGCGCGTGGCCGGTCTCATCTTCACGGGCTTTCCGGGCCAGCCCAAGTCGGTGCGCCAGCTGCAGGCCTCATCGAGCCTCATCTACGAGGTGCTGCGCAAGTACGACCCGGGCAATCTGCTGCTCAACCAGGCCGACCGCGAAGTGCTCGAGCAGGAACTCGATCTCGCGCGCCTGCGCAGCGCGCTCACCCGCATGCGCGCCCAGAGAGTCGTGCTGCACGAACTGTCACGCCCCACGCCGTTTGCCTTCCCGCTGATGATCGAGCGCCTGCGCGAAGCGCTCACCACGGAAAAGCTGCAGGACAGAATCGCGCGCATGGTGGCGGAGCTGGAGCGCGCGGCGCAGTGAGGGCGGGGTCCGCGAACACTGTTGCTCGCGATGGGGCGCGCGATGGGGCGCGCAAAGGGACGTCCATGAAGAACCGTCGCTCCGTAACTTGAAGGCAATGACGATCGAGGATCTGCCGTCCCCGCGAAGGCGGGGATCCAGCGGCTTGCAGTGAGCACACCGGGTTCCCGCCTGCGCGGGAACGACTGACACTTCGATACGGAGTGTCGGCGCGCCTGCACTGGATCCGGCCGTCGTCCCCGCGCAGTCGGGGGATCCAGCGGCTTGCAGTGAGCACACTAGGTTCCCGCCTGCGCGGGAACGACGGACACGTCGATACGGAGTGTCGGCGGGCCTGCACTGGTTCCGGCCGTCTTCCCCGCGCGGGCGGTGATCCAGCGTCTTTGAAGTCAACGACAATGGCTTCTCGCTTCCGCCGGAACGACACTGCGCGGAAGCGCCGAGCTACTCCAGCCGCTGCATCCATCGCGTTCGTGTCGAACGGGACACGCGGCCGGCTCCGCCATCGCGCCTACTCGCAGCCACGTGACTTTTCACCTTCCCCGTCGCGCCGCACCGGCGCACCATCAGCCCTATGCGCGGCATCTTCATCAGTTATCGACGTGACGACAGCGCCGGCTATGCCGGGCGGCTGTTCGACTTCCTGCGCGAGCGCCTTGGCGACGACCGCGTGTTCATGGACGTGACCGACATCGCGCCCGGCTCGGACTTCGTGCAGACCCTGGCGCGCGGGCTGCAGGAGTCCGATGCGGTGCTGGTGTTCATCGGCCCGCGCTGGGCCAGCGCCACCACCATCGAAGGGCGCCTGCGCCTGTGGGAGCCCGAGGACTTCGTGCGCAAGGAGGTGACCACGGCGCTGGCCAGCAGTCGGCGCGTGGTGCCGGTGCTGGTGCAGGGCGCCAGCATGCCGAGCGAGGAGCAGGTGCCGCCCGAGTTGCAGGGGCTCCTGACGCGGCAAGGCGTGATCCTGTCCGATACGCGCTGGCAACGCGATTGCGAGGACCTGCTGCACGATCTGGTGCCGCCCGGCCAGCCGGTGGCTCCGTTGGCTGCGGTCGCTGCCCTGCCGCCTGCTTCTGCGTCTGCTTCTGCGCCGCGCCGTACCGCGCAGTGGAAAGGGTTGGTGGCGCTGGGCATCGTCGTTGCCGCCCTCGGTGGCGGCATCGTCGCCGAGCGCGCGGGGCTCGTGCCCTTTGCGCTGCCGTGGTCGCAGCGCGCCGTGCCCGATGTGGTCGGGCTGACGCGCGCCGAGGCCGAGCGCAGCCTGCAGGAGGCGGTGTTCCAGTTGGCTGAGCCGGCGCTGGCGCGCGAGGCACGCGAACCGCGCGGCACCGTCGTTGGCCAGCGCCCCGGCGGCGGCACTACTTTGGCACCCGGTAGCACGGTCGCGCTGACGATCTCGGCGCGGCCCGCCGAGACGCTGGTCGAAGTGCCTGACGTGACGCAGCACTCGCTGGAAGAAGCGCGCGGCGCGCTGGCGCGGCGCGGATTGAAGCTGGGCCGGGTGGAGTCGCGCAGCGCGGCCGCCAAGGCTGGGCTCGTGCTTGAGCAAAGCGTGCAGCCAATGGCGCGGGTGGCGGCAGGCAGTGCTGTGAACCTCGTGGTTGCAGCGGCAGGGCCGGCGCCAACGCCGAATCCAGCGCCGAATCCGGCGCCGAAGACCGCTGCAGGACCAGGTCAGCCAGTGCCCGGCGCCCCCGGCTGGGACACGCGCGCAACCGAGCCGGTGCGGGTGACGGTGGAGTCGCTGTGCGGCAAGCGCGTCCTGCTCGCCTATCAGCGCTGCGTGGAAAGAGCCTGCGCCAACGCCGTGCATGCCGACGATCCGCTGTGTCGTCAGGCGCCGCCGGTGGCCAGCGGCGGCAATTAGCGGCGGCTTTGCAGCGACTTTGCGGCGACGATGCCGCTTGGCCGGGGCGCTGCACTCGGGCGCTTCGCTGAACTGCGCCGCTGCGGCGGTTATCAACGCGAGCGCATCGAGGTGATCGCACGCGCCTGCTGCAAAGTCGCCTAGCCCGGATGTTTCACCAGTCACTGTTGTATGGGCCTGGTGGAGCAAGTGACCGTGCCATTTGGGCGTTTCTGATGGTGTAACCGGTGCATTGATGCGCTGCTGA
>JBIIZX010000349.1:0-4345 GCA_044346055.1 Burkholderiaceae bacterium
ATCTGACCGTGGCGCAGGTGCGCTCGGGCAGCATCGGCCCCTGGGGAGATCGATAAAGATGGCTGGGCAGGACTTCTCCGACATTCGCGGACGCAAGGTCATGGTGATCGATGACTCGAACACCATCCGGCGCAGCGCGGAGATTTTTTTGACGCAAGCGGGCTGCCAAGTGATTCTGGCGCAGGATGGCTTCGAGGCGCTGGCAAAGATCAATGACCACGAGCCAGGCATCATTTTCTGCGACATCCTGATGCCGCGCCTCGATGGCTACCAGACCTGCGCGCTGATCAAGCGCAGCCCGCGCTTTTCCAAGACGCCCGTGGTGATGCTCTCATCCAAGGATGGCCTGTTCGACCGCGCCCGCGGCCGGATGGTGGGCTCGAGCGAGTATCTGACCAAGCCGTTCACCAAGGACAGCTTGCTCACTGCCGTGCGCCAGTTCTACATCAACTGAACCCGCGCCAGCTGCCCCAGGCCACCGCACAATTTAGGATCTTCGCGATGCCGATCAAGACAGTTCTCATCGTTGACGACTCGCCCACCGAGCGTTACTTCCTGACCGAGCTTCTGACCAAGAACGGCTACGCGGTCACGCAGGCAGAGAACGCCGAGGACGCGGTCAACAAGCTGCGCGGCGGCATTCCGGACCTGATCCTGCTCGACGTTGTCATGCCGGGCCAAAACGGCTTCCAGCTCACGCGCCAGCTGTCCAAGGACCCCGCCACGCAGGCGGTGCCGATCATCATATGCACCAGCAAGAACCAGCAGACCGACCGCATCTGGGCGCTGCGCCAGGGCGCGCGCGACTTTCTGAACAAGCCCGTGAAGGCTGACGAGCTGCTCGAAAAGATCGCAGCTCTCGGCTAGACGCCAAACATGGACGCCGGCAAACGCACAGGACAGGTCCGAGGCAAGCTGCGCGAGTTCTCGACGCAGCTGGCCGCACGCCTGAAAGCGGCCAGCACGGCGCCGACCGAGCCCATGCGACTGGCGCTGCGCATCGGCAATGACAATTACCTGCTCGACATGAACGCCGCGGCCGAGATCGTGGCGCTGCCGGAGATCTCGCCGGTGCCCTGGACGCGGCCCTGGTACCGCGGTCTTGCAAACGTGCGCGGCCGGCTGATTGGCGTGGTCGATCTGTCGCAGTTCAAGGGCGGTCCCGCCCTGACCGTCGACGAAAGTGCCCAGCTGCTGGTCTTTGGCGAGGTGCTGAACGTGAAGGCGGCACTGCTGGTGAGCCGGGCCTTTGGCCTGCGCAACCTCAACGACCTTGAACCGCTGGGCCATGCAGGCGATGATGCCGCGCCCTGGGAAGCCGTGCGCTATCGCGACCTCGACGGGGCACAGCTCACGGAACTGGATCTTCAGGTGCTCGCTGCCAGCGAGCGCTTTGCTGCAATTGGCGTCTGAGCGGCGCCGCTGGCACCGCTCTTGCAATAACGGACAAGGCAGCGCGACCGTCAACCTTGACGGCCCGCGCGTCATCGCGGTTGGAGGAAACTCATGGCATTGGACCTCGGCTTAGGCCAGAAGAAGAGCAAGAAGGGGAGCAAGTCCAGGAGCAGCAGCACGCTCACTGAAACGAGCGGCTTTGCGTACACCGAGATGTCGCGGGCCGACGATGGCCGCAGCGCCTCGTCAAGCGCAACGCGCAGCGACAGCCCGCGCCGTCGCGAATCACGGGCAGACGCGCGCGCGCCCCGGGGCGATCTGATCGAGCGCTTCCTGGCGTGGAAGCTGCCGGTGATCGGCGCGCGGCCGATCAACCTGCAGGTGCAGGTGCTGCTGATCATGATGGCGCTGTTTGCCGTTGTGGTGGCCGGCACGCTCGCACTCGACCTGCGTGAGTCGGCCAAGGGCACCTTGCAGGTGGAGATCACCGGCGACGCGCTGATGCACACCCAGCGCCTGGCGCGCGCCGCACCGTATGCAGTGGCCGGCAACAAGCAGGCCTTTGCCGACCTGCTCGACAGCCGCGACCGCATCGATGCCAACCTCGACGCACTGGCCAACGGCGACCGCGTGCGCGGCCTGTCGGCGGCTGGCCCCGAGCGACAGGAGCAGATCACCAAGCTCGCGGAACGCTGGAAGGGCTCGCAGGCCGCCGCCAGCGTGATCATTGCGCAGGACAAGGCGCTGCTCTCATTTGGCGATGTGATTCGCAAGATCAACGAGGCCACCCCGCGCCTGCTGCAGCTGACCGAGGAGATCGCTGCGCTGAAACTGCAGCAGGGCGCGCCGGCGCGCGAGATCGCTGCCAGCGGCCAGCTGGTGGTGCTGACGCAGCGCCTGGGCCGCTCGGCCAACTCGCTGGTTGGCAGCGAGAACGCCAATGCCGAGATCGCGCAGACGCTGGGCCGCGACATTAACTTGTTCCGCGACCTGACGCAGGCGCTGCTGCAGGGCTCGGAGGCGCTGCGCATCTCGCCGGCGACTGATCCGGAGACGCGCAGCCGACTGCAGGAACTGACTCGCGTTTACGCCGACTTCCAGTCCTCGATCGGCGGCGCCGTCACAAACCTGCAATCGATCGTGCAGGCCAAGCAGGCCGAGCTTGCCATCGTGCGCGACACCGAGCTGCTGCGCCAGGACTTCACCGGCCTGCAGTCGGCGTTCCAGAAAGACCAGCGCATCCGCGTCGTCAACTTCTGGATCATGGCGCTGTTCGGCCTGGGCGTGTTGGCCTGTGCCGTGGGCATTGCCAAGGTGCTGCTCGATGACACCCGCAAGCGCGCCACGGAAGCCGAGGGGCAGCGCTCGGAAGCGCAGCGCCTGGAAGAAGATGCCAAGCGCACCAACGAAACCAACCAGGCCGCCATTTTGCGGCTCATGAACGAGCTGCAGGAGGTTGCAGACGGCAACCTGACGGTGCAGGCCACGGTGACCGAGGACATTACCGGCGCCATTGCCGACTCGGTGAACTACACGGTGGAAGAGCTGCGCGGCCTTGTGGGCCGCATCAACAACACCGCCGAACAGGTTTCCACTGCATCGACCGCCGCGCGCGACATCGCCACCCGCCTGCTGACTGCCTCCGAGCAGCAGTCGCGCGAGATCAAGGACACGGGCGACAAGGTCCTGAAAATGGCGAACCAGATTAACGAGGTGTCGCGCAGCGCCGGCGAGTCGGCCAAGGTGGCGCGCGCCTCGCTCGAAGCCGCCGAGCGCGGTCAGCGCGCGGTGTACAACCAGATCGCGGGCATGAACGAGATTCGCGAGCAGATCCAGGAGACTGCGAAACGGATCAAGCGGCTGGGCGAGTCGTCGCAGGAGATCGGCGAGATCGTGGAGCTGATCACCGACATCACGGAACAGACCAACGTGCTGGCCTTGAACGCCGCCATTCAGGCGGCCAGCGCCGGCGAAGCCGGCCGCGGCTTCTCGGTGGTGGCCGAAGAGGTGCAGCGCCTGGCCGACCGCTCCGCCGAGGCGGCCAAGCAGATCGGCGCGCTGGTGCGCACCATTCAGACCGACACGCAGGACGCGGTGGCGGCCATGGAAAAAAGCACGCAGGGCGTGGTCGAGGGAGCCAAGCTGTCTGACGCGGCCGGTACCGCTCTGGCCGACATCGGTCGCGTTTCGCGGCAACTTGCCGAGCTGATCGAGCGCATTGCCGGCAACACCAGCGAGCAGGCGCAAAGCGCTGGCGGCGTGGCGCAGTCGATCGAGCGCATTCTGGCGGTGACCGACCAGACCTCGCAGGGCACGCGGCAGGCGGCGCAGTCGATCGGCCAGCTGGCCACGCTGGCGCGCGAGCTGAAGGCGTCGGTGGCGCGATTCCGCGTTGGGTAGTTCGAGATGTACGCGATGGCTTCGCCATCGCACGTGCATCTCGAACTAATGAAGTTAGAGGCCAGGGCTTCGGCGCGGCCGGGCGCCTTTGCCTCGAGCAACTAAAGCGAGCCGCGCGCGGTGCGCGCGGCGGTTTGGGCGCCGGGAGGGTGCCTTTTCGTTTGATCGGGCGGGTCGTGGTGAATCAGGCTTCACTCTGGCCCACCCTGCCCTCGCGCTGCGTAGACAGGACGACTCACGATGTCTGAGACCCAGAATCCAAACGAACTGATGGGCGCTGCCCAGGACATCGCGCCATTGGCGTGGGTGATCGACGAGATTCGCGGGTCGCTCAACCTCGCGATCGACGGCGTCAAGGTGTTCGTCGCCAACAAGCAGGACGGCGACGCGCTGAGAAATGCCCGCAACCAGGTACACCAGGCGCACGGCGCGCTGCAGCTGCTGGACCTGCGCGGTGTGGCCCTGGCCACCGAGGCGATCGAGCAGCTGCTGCGGCGCTGGGAGAGCGAGCCCAAGGAGTGCGGCCCGAGTGCGGTGCGCACGGTCGAGA